>JAHWIA010000018.1 GCA_019322855.1 Candidatus Woesearchaeota archaeon
TACTCAGAGTTCAAGGAATCAAAAGGAAAGATCATCATACACTGGCTTCCTGCTGATAAGAGCAATATTGAAATAAAGATAAGGACGCCAGAAAACAAATTGATAAAAGGAATCGCAGAATCCGGTGTGAAAAAATTGAAACAAGGAACGATTGTGCAGTTCGAACGTTTTGCATTCGCAAGACTGGACAATAAAAAGAAGATGGAATTTATCTATACACATGCTTGATTTTTCTGTTTTCTCGACGAGAAACGAAATGTTTATATACTAGAACCCGTTATTGAAAAACAACAATTATGTGGGGTGACATTAATATGACATTGATAGTAAAAGCAAAAGTAAAAGAATTCGCAAAAGGCGTAAATGTTTCTTCTGATTTCACAGAGAAATTAAACGAAGAAGTCAAACTTCTTATAAAAAAGGCAATCGAAAGAGCCAAAGAGAACAAGAGAAGCACTGTTATGGGAAAAGACCTATAATTTTCTCTTTCTTTTTTTATTTAAAATTTACAAACAAGAATTAGACTAATCTGTACTTTCTGACCGGCTTCTTTTTTGTTTTCTTCTTTGCTTTTTTCTTTGTTTTAGTTGTTTTCTTTTTCGCAGTTTTTTTCTTGGTCTTTGTTGCTTTCTTTTTAGTTGTCTTTTTGACCGGCTTTTTCTTTGCGGTTTTTTTCACTGACTTTGTTTTTTTGACTGTCTTCTTAGGTTTTGCTTTCTTCACTTTCCTCTTCTTTGCCTTCCTTTTCTTCCTAATCTTCTCAACTTCTGTATAGACTGTATCTATCTTCTCTCCTATCTTCTGTACTGCTCTTCCTTCTTTTGATTCTTCCCTCTGAAGATTCTGAAGTGTTTGTCTCATCTTATGCACACTGCTGCGCAAATCACTTATTACCTTGAACTTCTGGTCCAGGATGTCTAATTTAGAGGTGTCAAGCCTTTCTTTCTTCAGTATCTTCTTCAACAATTCTATCTTCTGAGCATCATTCTCGCTCAATCTGCTCAATATTTGCCTGTTGAATCGTTCTTCCTGGTCCATCTCATACTCATAATCGAGGATCTTTTTGATCTTCTTTTCTATGACTTCCAATGGTCTTGTTCCCATAGGTTTCAGTTTCTCTTCATCCTTGATCTCTCTCACAGCCTCTACATTCCTTAATTTATCAATTTTTTTCAAGAAATCCTTTCTGTATTTTGCAGAACGTTCAATCCTTCTGTTCTTCCAATGCCGTACAACATACTTAAAGAAACGCCTTCTTCTGTCAGGATCTACTCTGACAGTACGGAACTCTTTTTTTTCTTCTTCAGCCATGGTTAAAACAAGTGGAATCTTTTCTTTTTGTGATGCTCTGGCTCTTCTTTCTTAGTGCCAGGCAACGGCGGCGGTGTGAAGCCTGCAGGTTTTGTCGGCGGTCTTGTGCTTGTCAATGGAGGAGGGCCCATGGTTGGCGGTTCTGGAAAACGCTCTTCATGACGATGCTCTTCCATGCTTTCCTTCAGCTCTTCCTGCATGTCCTGCAATGATTTTGCAGTCTCAGAAATCTCTGCAAGTTTCTCTTCTATTATGTCATTAATGGTGACCAGCCCTTCTGCGATCTTCTTGTTCTGTTCTTCGATTCCAGAAATCCGTTCAAGAAGAGGATCTATCTTTTCATCAACCAGCTCACTCTCTTTGTCTTCATCCCTAAGATCTTCAGTAGCTTCTTCAAAAACCTCAATCATCTGATTCAGCTTGTCATTAAGCTCTTGTATTGCTCTTTGCAAACCTCTTATATCAGGTCCTCCTTCATGTTTCATGGATTTTACTTCATCCCTCAGCCTTTGCAATTCATGACGGGACAGAATTTCATATTCATCTTCAGCCATAATCTACCACCTTCTTTTTTAAGTATTATATATAAGGAATTGTTAAATATTTAGGTTCTCTCATATATAAAAGTATCGGTGTATAAGATGAGATAGATTTTTATATTACTGCAAAAATATCAAGTTCCATGGTTGAGGTAGATATAGATAACAAGAAACATCCAGAAAAAAAGATAAGGGCAGGCCCTATTGCAGTTGCGATCTGGCGGAACAAGACAGAGGATGGCAAAAGGACATTCTATTCTGTGTCTTTTGAAAAGAGATACATGGATAATGACTTATGGAAATCCACTAATAGCTTGAACAAGCACGACATTCCGCAGGCAGTTGTCGCGCTCCAGGAAGCATACAGATACCTTACACTCCATAAGAGTCCTCAAGAATTGATCAATGATGCTTTAGAAGACGAAGGAGCTTATTGGGACAATAAGACGAATGCAGAAGAAGTAGTGGTTCCTGATGAGAAATACAGCAAGTTTGTCAATGAATACAACGATGATGACGAGGAAGAGGAAGAAGACAGCGAGGAAGAAGAATGAGCTTCAAGGTCTGCCAATGTCCTAAATGCGGAAACATACAATCTACTCAATCTGAAACAACCTTCAAATGCTTCAGGTGCAACAGGAGCACCAAGATGAATCCTAAATCAAAATTAGGCGCAGGACTGAAGATACTAAAGACTTTTTCTGACGGAAATCAAGCTTCCAGATTCATAATAGAATATACAAAGCAGAAATGGGAAAATAAAAAATAGTATTTATGAGACTACTAGCTGTTTCTCCTTGCTTACCTGAATGCCTGCTATAAGGTCCATCACTGTTATTTTTGTTGTATAAGTTCCTGCAGGAACGATTCCAAGCGGGAATGTGCTGCTGTCCATTGATTTTCCTTCTGTCTTTATGACTGCTCCGAAGAATTCCCTGCTATAGCCTGTCTCAAGAATCTCAACTATGACCTTCGGCTGTATCTCTCCGTTAGTATTCGTGAAATCGCCTATCTTTTCAGCATACAAGAACAAAGGAGTGTCTGTCTTGACTACATCCATAACTACCTTGTTATCTGCACCTACAGAAGCAAAGCCAAGATTGGTTATGTCCAACTTGCTCGTCACTGTCGGAGTCTTCTGCCCGCAAGCCACAATAAAAATGCCTGCAACAATCAAAATCATCAATACATAAAGTTTCTTCATTTTTTCACCCTGTCAAATTAAAAAATAAAAAAATTAAATCAATTTTGCAGTCAAATAAGGAATCTTGACCTTTGTGATCATTCCCAGCACAAGACCGATAATCGCCCCAAGGACAATGTAAGCGATCATGACCAGGACCCACAGCAAAAAGGTTTTTCCCCAGCTTTCCTTGTATAAGTACCTTATCAAGAAAAGATGGACCAAGACGACTATCAGTGCGAACACAATGTTCAGCACGACTGCCAGCGCGGCCATTGGTATAAAGACCAGGATCAATCCCAGCACAAAACTGATTATGCCTGCAATTCCTGCAACAGTAATTGCCGGCTTGAAACCATTATTCTTGAACTTCAATAGTTTTGATAACCACCACATGATTAGTGAGATTACAACGATGTAAGCTACAGTTGTGACAGCCATTATCAAAATGCCCATGCCCAACACACTCGCCATATTTATCTACCTCCTTTTTTATTTGTAAGCCACATTATATGCAAACTTATGCACAATCGGCACCTTGAATTTCTCGCCATGGTATGCCTTTACTGCATACACTATCGCCAGCACTATCCACACTATATACAATGGCCATAGCAGCAAGAACAAGAATCCAAGGATTCCAAACGATATCATTGTCAGTATAAATATCACTATCCACAATGCAATGCACAAGATAAAGAATCCAATATTAAAGAACAATGCCTGGTATGCATGATATTTAACCTGCTTGTCTTTCTTTTCTATTATCGCAGTGATCAATGAGATGATCCAGATAGGATATCCCAGTGCAATCAATACTTTTTGTGTTTCATCCATTCTATTTCCCCTCTAATATGCCTTGGCTTCTTTGTAAGCCATGACTGTTGAAATTATCACTATCACAAGATTTATGATCATCATTATCGGCAATGCTATCATAACACCCATTCCGAATGTCGCAGCTGCAACATAAATCAATATGACGAATTCTATGAACATCAATACCCAATAGCCCAACAGAAAGAACACGCCTCTTCCTATCCTGCCATTGTAGAAATGCCCGATTCCCAGAATTCCTATCAGACCTAGCAATAGTTCCAATAGAATTGCTGCAACAGGATTCTTTCTCGGACCTAGTTTAACAGGTTTAGCTCTTGCAACTGGTTTAGCTTTTGCTGCTTTCTTTTTTACTGTCTTTTTGACTGCTTTCTTTTTTGCAGGTTTCTTTTTAACTACTTTCTTTGCAGTCTTCTTTTTAGTTTTCTTAACAGAAGTCTTTTTTCCCCCTTTTCTTGCTTTCTTAGCCATGTATAATCACCCACCCCTTTTATACTGCACAATAACGTCTTTTAGTATATAAATCTTTCTTTTTACGCTTCTAGTCCTAAATTGTCCAATATAATTGCAGGACTGAATTCCTGAAGATCATCATACGTTTGTCCTACTCCAAAATATATTATAGGCTTGTTTGTGACATAAGAAATTGAAATCGCACTTCCGCCCTTGTCATCAACATCTGCTTTTGAAAGTATGATTCCATCAATACCAATGTGCTCATTGAATTCTTTAGCCTGTTCAACAGCATCATTGCCTGTCAATGAATCTCCGACAAACAATGTGAGGTCTGGCTTGCTCACTTTCACGACTTTTCTTAATTCATCCATGAGGTTTGCATTGCTGTGCTGTCTTCCTGCAGTATCTATCAATACAACATCAATGCCTTTTGATTTTGCATGTGCAACAGCGTCAAAACAGACAGCTGCTGAATCACTTCCGTACTCCTGTTTTATTATCTTGATGTCCAATCTCTTTGCATGCTCTTCCAATTGCTCAATCGCAGCGACTCTGAATGTGTCTCCTGCAGCCATGACACAGCTAAGTCCTTGTTTCTTTAATTTGTTCGCGACTTTCGCCAAAGATGTTGTTTTTCCCACGCCATTGATTCCGACGAAGACAATGACAAACGGTTTCTCTTTTTTCTGCTTTATCTTCTCAATAAGATCTATTTTCTCGACGTCAAACAGCTCATTTATGCTGTCGCGCAAAGTATCTTTTATTATCTTTTCAACACCCAATCTTCCGATCCGTTCCTCGCACAGGTTCTTTTTCAGGTCTTCTTTTATCTTATCGATGACTTCGACAGCAACATTGTTCTCCATCAAGACAATCTCCAGGTTCCAGAATAAGTCATTGAACTTCTCCTCTGACAACTGTGTCTTTACAACTTTTTCTTTTATTCTTTTAAAGAAACCCTTCTTCTCCTTGACAGGCTCTGGCTCTTCTTTTACTTTTGTCTCTTCCTTGAACTCTGTGACTTCTCTCTTTACTTCTTCTTTGTATTCTTTCTTGGGTTTTTCAACTTTAATTTCTGGTTTTTCTATCTTCTCTATCTTCTTTTCTTCGACAACAGGCTCTTCCTTGACAACTTCTTTAATTTCAGGCTCTTTCTTTTTTTCTTTTTCTTCAATCTTTTTCTCAACAACTTCCTCTTGTATCTCAACTTTCTCTTCTACTTTAGGTTCTTTTTCTTCTATCTTTTCTTTTTCAGAAATAGGTTCTTCGATGACTTCTTCTACTTTCTCTTCTACTTCGTCCTCGACTTTCTTGCTGAATTTACCGACAGCATCCTTCAGCTTCTTTTTTAAAAACTTAAACATGTTTATTCTCCCAACTGCAATTGCATTGTCTGCACTTGCGCGCTCAGATGTTCGAACTGCTGCGCCATCTGCTCTCTGAGCTTCATGATCTCTCTCTTCTGCGTCTCGACAAGATCTTTTGCTTCTTTCACAGACTTCTCGACTGCTGTTGCTCCACCCACATTCAAGACGACACTGTCATTCTTGTCCATCTTTGTCTTGATGAATATACCTGACGCCAACGGAGCGAGCATCTCGCTTCCTTCTTTTGCCTTGGGCATTTCGTCCAAAGCCATCTCTGTCAATGTAAGCTCTTCTACCTGTGAATCAATGTGCTGTATCTGCTGCTGCAATTGCTTCAACTGCTGCGCCATCATCTGCAGTTCCATATAACTCTGCTGCATTCTTGCTTCTTTATCCTCTTGTTTTTCTTTACCTTTTGCTTCTTTTTCTTTTGCCATTTTCATCTCTCCTTGATCCTCATTGCGTCCTCGAACATCAATATCTCGTCACCCTTGACGTCTGCAGTGATGACATAACCTTTGTTGTTCGCAAAGACACCGCTCCTCACATAAGGAGTCTTATTGATTGTGCCTGCAATCAATTCAACATTGAACATCTTCTCGAGCTCTGCCATTCTTTTTTTGGTTATCTCTTCGTGGACATAGCCGCCTTTCGAGTTCAATACTCCAAGACTGCCCACGTTTCCAAGATCGCATATCTCCCCTGGAACAACCCTGACTTTCAATGCCTGTCTTATCTGTTTCTTGACAACTGCTGAAAACTCAGGATTCACCAGAGCTCCGTTGTCATTAACCAGGATATTGTTTCCCAAACAATTTAGATCTGTCTTTATGACCTTGAAATCAAAGTCGTACTGTTTGCTGAAATCCTGCAGGTCCTCAAACTCTTCATGGAAGATGTAATGCGGAGCCAGCACACAATTATTGTTGCCAGCCAAAAACACTCCCACAAGATCAGTGCCTCCTACCGAAGTTCTCTCTACAGGCACCTCAAGTGCAGCTTCAATCTTCTTCAAATACCTCTTTTTTACATTGTTCCCAACAAGGCATATCGTGTCATTGCAAAAGCCGAACAACCCTATATTAGGAACACTCTCGAAATTGGTCCTAAAAACTCCCATACCGACGACAGAGTAAACCCTAGTTTATAAAGGTTTTGGGATTAAATTTAGCGTATAGTGTCTAGCGTAGCGATTAAAATTACAACTAATAAAAAAGACTCGGATATTCAATAGAATACATTGTCTTGCGAAGCACACTATACGATAATAAAAGAGAAAAAATAAAAGAAAATTTATTCCATGTATTGATGGACAACGTCTTCGTCAGTCACGCTCTTTGAAAGGACTTCAAATGTTCGTTGTGCAGCAGGTTCTTTTGCTTCCACATCCTCAATTATCTGTGACGTGACACCGTAATAATTATAGAGCCACATCCTGTTTGTCTTTCCGTCCTTTTCATACTCTGCAACAATCACATCCCGATTATACATTGTCTCTGTGCCTATATTCTCTGCACATCCAAGAGTCATTGCCCAGTCCATAGGAGTTAGCCTGTAATAATCATCATACTCCACATCAAAAGGCTCGTTGTAATCGTCGCATCTCTTCCTGTCTTCACAGTAAGCGATCGCTTCTTTTGTGTCAGTGTCAAGATACACTGCATTGTAGTATTCGCCTCTGATGAATGCCGGCGGTTCTGGAAGAACAATCTTCATCTTCTCATCCTTGACAAAGACTTCAGATTCTTTTCTTAAATAAGGAGTTTCTCTCATCAGATAATGCAGTTCATCCACATCCTTTGCTTTATCAACAAGAGCTTGTATTGAAGGATCCATACATCCTGTATCTGCAACTGCTTCACCAGTTATTGCTCCCATGTCGTCTTCTTCCTCTTCAGGCTCAATGACTTCTACTGCAGGTTCCTCTTCCACAACAGGTTCTTCTTCAGGCGCTTCAGGCGCAGGAGGAAGTTCAACCTTTTCCTCTACAGCAGGTTCTGCCGGAGCTCCTTCATCTTCCACTACTGTTGTCAGTTCTGTCTTTCCACCGCATGCTGTCAAGAACAAGCTGACCATCATCAACACTGCGATGATTAATGCTACTTTCTTCATATTAGAACACCTCCAATCGTAACGTCCCTTTCTGGAACATTTGTTTTAAAAATTTCAAATGAATAGAATTTGCCCGGACCTTCAATCTTTGCAGGCAGTTTGAAATGTTCATTGATCAGCATCTCTGTGTAATCATATTTAAGCATTAACACAGTCCTGCTCATGTATTTTGAAGTTCCTGTGATGACTGCATCATCCGGAATCTCTATTGCCCAGTCCATCGGCGTCTTCAGTTTTTCAAACCTTTTGTAGCTTATGTCAAAAGGCTCATTAAAATTAAGAGCACACTTGATGCCGTCAGCGCAAACTGCCTGAGCTCTTTTCGCATTCAGGTCAAGAAATATCTGTGTGTAAGGATCTTTTTCATCACTCTGCAAGCTGGTATATTTCAACCTCATAAGATCTCCGCTCTTGAAGATCTCTGCATCTCCTATATCTCCGTATTTTTCCCTGTAATAATAATGCAGATTCTTTATGATGTTACCCTGCTTCTGTATATCTCGTACTCTAGGATCCATGCCTTCTGGTATAAAATCCTCTTCTGTCTCATTAATTTCTACTGGCTCTTCGTATTCAACAACAATCTGTTCTTCTTCAGCAGGCACTTCTACAGGTTCTTCATACTCAATTTCAATCTGCTCTGTCTCTTGCTCTAACTGCTCTATCTCTTCTGTCTCTGCTAATTTCTCTTCCATCTCTTCAACCTCGCTTATAGGCTGCATCTTCTGCATAGAACATCCTACTAGAATTAGACAAATGATGCTTATAGCTGCAAATATAACAATCCCCCTCATGTTCTGTTCATATTTAAAGTAATTATATAAATGTTTCTCTTGAATATATTTAAATAGAAATAAAAAGAATAAAAAGAATTTACTTCTTTTTCTTTTTTGCAGCGCCGCCCATGATCCTACACATTGTTGTTCCGCACTTAGGGCATTTGCCTTTCATTGCTTTTCTTCCGTTCTTAAGAGTACATTCCTTTGGGCTCTTCATTACTTGCTTTTTCTTACACTTTACGCAATATGCTTCAGTCATTTATCATCCCTCCTTTATGTTAGTATGATGAATTTCACACTTTTTTCCTAAATAAAGGGCCTTTAGTTTAAAAATATTTTGATTTTGTATATTAAAATCAATAGAAATAGCATTACTACTTCAAAGTAAGTTCATCAGTTTCTTTTTTCTTATTTCTTCTCTCTGTAAGCTTTCTTCTTCTGAATTCTTCAAAATCCATGTGACCGTTTCCGTTTACAGTATTTATGGTCTCTGTCTTTCTTGGCTTGTATGGCTCACCATTACCATTTGCGATATCAAAGCCATTTGAGACCTTTCTTCCGTTTGTTCTCGCAATGTTCAATCTCTCTGGACCCAACGAATTAGGTCTGTATTCTGAATACAAGTCAGTTATCAATCTGTGCATGTCTGCGAAAGACATCCTTTTTCTATAGTCCATGTGTGTGCCATTAATCACGATGTGCTTAAGCTTCCTGCTCAATGCATCATTTTCAGGAAGCTTGCTGTAATCAAACGGACTAACTCCGCACGCGAACATGTTGTATATGTTTCCTATCTGTCTGGTCGCGACTTTTTCATTGATAATATTTCTTCCAGTATTCTTTCCTCTCTTGTCTGTAAGATGTGCAAAAGGCTTGAAACCAGTCATCAATTCATATACTGCTGCACACAATGCATAGACCTCGCTCTTGCCAGAAGGTGCTCTTGCTACAAAACTTCCTGTTTCTGGCTCACTAACATCCATTCCGCCATATAATGCAATAAGTTCAGGCGCTGCATACAATACGCTTCCAAGATCTCCATCCTTGAAGCATTCTATCATCGCCTTCTTTTTAGCATCATTATCCTTATTCTTGATCGCTTCACTTAATGTTTCAAATACTTCTGTTTTTCTTGCGCTTCCCAAGTCAAGTATGAAAGGCTGACCCCTATTGCTGATTATCAGATTGTCTGGCTTGAAATCCCTGTACAAGTAACCTGACCTGTGCATGTGCAATAATGCGCTTGAACAGCCGTGCAAGTAATCCAGTATCATGTTTGCATCATACTGTCCTTTCTTCTTAATTCTTGAAGAAGGCTCGATGTATTCCATAACAACGATAGGCGCAAGCAATAATTTCAAAGGTTTTCTTTCTCTCAATACTTGCATAATCTTGTCTCTGTCTCTAGGAATGTCAAAAGGACTCATCTTATAGCCTCTTATAGGAACAATATTCGAATGGCTATTATCTAGATCCCTGAATACTTTCAGTTCATCTGTCATAGAACCAGCATTCCTTACTAAAGCATATTCATCAAATCTGCCTGTTTTAAGATCTATACCGTGAGGCAGTTTGACAACAAACTTCACATCATCCCTCAATACACCTTCTTCATAGCCAATTTTCTGAGGAGTGGCTTCTCGAGTAAGCTTTGCAAGATATGCAACTCCCTGGCTCCCTTCGCCTATTTTTTCAATTATCTCAAACACACCAAATCTCATCCCAGGCCTGACAAATTCATCATAACCTTCTCTTCTTATGATCTCATCCAGTGAAAATACAACATCAGAATGCTCAGTAGCAAATCCATTCTCTTTAGGTTCTGTGACCCTCTCAATCTTGTGCATTGGGGTTGCCATTTTCTCTACTGTTTCTTCAAAGCCAACTCCCCTAATAGAACTAATCTCCTGTCTTGCCTCTGGATCATCCATCCCTATATTTTACATAAGGTATACTTGTATATAAACCTTCTGTATAAATATGCCGTAAATTTTACGGTTTTTTCAGCAAAACAGCCCCAATTTGGCTCTTTTTACCTTTATAATAGAATTATAGGTCCGGGAGTATATAAAGTTTACTGTTATTTGTCCCCTTCTGGAGACGAATTTATCCCTTTGCAGCCATGAAATAATACATGGTTTTAGGGTCCTGAACATATAGAAAGAACCTGTCTCCAAACCTCACCCTGTCCTGCTGAACTAGTTGGTGCGGTTCATCTGGGAGCAATCTTCTTTTATGGACCTTTACATCCTTGTCATTGATCTCAGGCCTTACAACGAATGTTCCGTTCTTGCTGTCACAGTCTGAAAGAAGATAAATCACCTTGTCATTATTCAACTTTTTTGCTTCGATCTTTGCATGCAATCCAGACACAAGACGGTCTTTTACAACTATATCGCAGATGTCCCCCCTGCCGATTATTATGTTAGGATCGCAGTTCGCAGGTATCTCAACCAATTTGCCGTGCAAGGGATAGCTCCTGAAGATTCTATTTCTTATCGGATGCACATCAGATTCAAGGTAAATGTTGCCTGCATTTGATTTCTTTGTGATAAGATCTGTCGGTGTCGCGAATTCAGGAGTAATATCTTTGTGCGGATTATTTGGGTTGATTATCTCAATAAAGAAAGGAACTCCTTCATAAGTCCTGAAAAATCTATCCTGTTTACCAAAATAAATCTTTCTGTATTCCTTAAGCGTCCTCAAGTCTGTAGGATTCTCTCCTGTCTCTCTTCTTACCATGTCCTGGTAAACTAATATCCAGTATTTAAAATTTTTGAAACAGCAAATTTAATAAAGCAATCCTGCGCAACAGTTTTCATGAAATACATAATCGAGCATCTCGACGAGGAACTAGAACAG
>JAHWIA010000019.1 GCA_019322855.1 Candidatus Woesearchaeota archaeon
GCAAAAATTCCAAAATATTCATTATTATAGCCTTTTCTGTCTTCATAAAGATCCATCCAGATTGAAGTATCAATATAGTATTTTTCTCTCATAAAAATAAATTCAAAATAGAATTTTAATTAAACTAACTATTAGAAAGTATATACTAAAAAAAATAATTAGAAAGATTTTTAGAATAATTTCGATAATTTAATAAATCTAAATTCTCTCTCATTAGTTATGGGTAGAGAAGAAATTATTTCAAAATGCAAAATTCTTTTAGATGCATATCATTCAGGTAAGTTAGGTTATATGAAGATGCCTGAGGATGCTAGTCCTGAATTTAATGATAAAGAAACCAGATTAGTATATTTCACTTTGCCTATGAGTTTAAATTATCAAAGAGACAGTTATAAATTATGGGCGTCTACACTAAAAACGTTCCAGGATCCTGAAGCGCGGATTATTTTTGACATTAAATCTTCAGCAACATTACAAGAAGACAAGCTTAGAGAATACTTAACCAGATACAAGGTAGCATTACAGCCAAATAAACACATCGCAACATGGCAAAAGATATCTAAAACAATCCTGGAGAATTGGGGTTCTATACTAAATCTGTTGGAATCTGCTGACCATGATTTTCTTAAACTAAAGAACATTGTTCAAATACAATTCAAAAAGGGCTTTCCTTATTTGTCTGGCCCGAAGATCTTTAATTACTGGAGTTTTATCTTGCAAGAGTACGGAAAAATAAAATTAAAGAATGCAGAATATATTGAGATTGCGCCTGACACACATGTAACAAAGTGTTCTGTGATCTTGGGCGTCATCACGAAAGAAGAAGCAGAATCATTATCAAAAGAAAATATCTCAGAGAAATGGCGTTTACTTCTCAAAGGAACAGGGATTAATCCTATCGATATGCACCCTCCCTTGTGGTTCTGGAGCAGAAATGGGTTTCAATTCAAAATCTCGCGCCTGCCAATGTAAGTGCAAGAAATGCGAAAAATATCACTAAAGTTGCTAGTCGGGTTTTGTTCATAGAATTCACCTTAGGTCACTGCATTTGTTCCTCAACAATCTCAAGAGGTCCCGCAGGTCTTCTATCCTCTTTTCTGCTTCGTCAAGATCGTCCTGTGCATCATCCACATCTTCAAGAGCTCTTTCGACTCTCAATTGAGCCCTGTCAATGTCTGATTGTGTGCCATTGATTTCTGTCAGGTCCAAGGCATCTTCTGCCTGGTCAAGATAATCTCTTTCTCTCTGCAGGTCTTTTTGTGCGTCATCCTCATCGTCTTCTGCATCATCTATGTCCTCTTCCAAGGACTTGATCTCTGCGTCGCAGATCTGCTTGTTAAGGTTTGAATATCCTATTGTTTTTGATGCGCTCATCTCTTTCAGTTGCTGGCACCTGTCTTTTAATTTAGAAAGCCTGTCCTTTGCATCGTTTGTCTCATCTTCTGCATCATCCAGCTCGTCTTCAGCGTCTTCTGCGTCCTTTTCTGCATCGCTGAGCCTGTCATTCAGCCTGTCTTGCTCTGCCTGTGTGCCATTGACAAGAGCGTCAATCTGATTTCTTATCTCATCGACTTCGTCTTCTTCCCGTCTGAGCTTCCTTTCTGCTCTTTTTTCATCATTCTTTGCATCATCAACTTCGTCTTCTGCAGCTTTTATCATATAATCGCAATTCTCTGCTGTCAAGCCTTCGAACTCGCTTCCCAGATTCGTCAGATCCAGTATGCTTGTCTCTTCTTGTTGTTCTTCCTGCTCTTCAGGTTCTTCTTCCTCTTCAGGAGCATACATCTTCTCTATCTCTGCGATTATCTTGTCTTCAAGTTCCTTGCTCGTCTGCTGCATCTCCAGCAATTGCTGCTGCAATAATTCTTCTTTTGGGTCATTTATCTCTACAAAGCTTGCAGCATCTATTGAAGTTCTTGAACCTGCTGCAACAAAAATGACAGCAATAACTGCTGCTGCTAGAATTATGACTGCTATTATGCCAAACATCAACTTTTGATTTTTATTTTCCATATTATCCCCCTAAAAAATTAAGAAAAAAAAGGAAATTAATAAATTCCACTGCATTGCTGCTTGATTCTTCTCAGTTCACGCTTTGCAGCGTCAACATCGTCTTCTGCATCGTCCACATCATCTTCTGCATCATCAACGTCGTCTTCTGCATCGTCAACGTCATCCTGTGCATCATCGATTGCGTCCTGCAGATAATCAAGCTCTGACTGAGTAGCGTTTCTTGCCTGTGCAGCTGTGTATGCATTCTGAGCAGCTGTCAGATCGTTCCTTGCATCCCTCAGATCGTCTTCTTCATCATCAACGTCATCCTCTGCATCGTCTTCTGCATCTTCTGCTGCATCAACAGCATCTTCAGCAGCAGCGATTGCAGCTGCGCAATTGTCCTTGTTCAGGTTTGTGAAATCTATAGCGCCGCCACTGTAAGCAGCCCTGTTCGCGCACCTTCTCTTGACTTCTCTAAGATGTTGTTCTGCATCGTCTTCGTCATCTTCTGCATCATCAACATCGTCTTCTGCGTCATCCACATCATCTTCTGCATCATCAACATCGTCCTGTGCATCATCTACAGCATCCTGCAACCTGTCAAGTTGCGCTTGTGTGTAGTTGCCAGCTGTCTGTGCAGCAGAAAGTGCGTTCTGTGCAAGTGTAAGTTCATTCCTTGCTTCTGTCAGATCTCTCTTTTCATCCCTTAGATCATCTTCTGCATCGTCAACATCGTCTTCTGCATCATCAACTGCATCTTCTGCAGCTGCGATCACAGCGTCACAGTTTGAAAGATCGTCTGCAAGACCGTATGCGTCTGTTGTGGTTGTTTGAGTTTCAGCTTCAGCTTCTTGCTGTTCTTTAGCTTCTTCTTCAGCTGCTTTCTGTGCAGCTTCCTGTTTTATCTGCTCAAGCTGAGCCTTAAGAGCATCCTCTCGCGCTTGTAATTCTACCATTGCCTGCTGTGCAGCAAGCTCTTCAGCAGTAAGCTCTTCTTCAATAACATCCCCTTCTATCTGGCTTCTGTCTGATAAAACCAAATATACTGCAGCTGCAGCAGCCACTAGTATAATGATAATTACTATAGCCAAGATTAATTTTGTTTTCTTGTCTTTTTCCATCTTGATAAACCCCCAAAAGCGTTATCTATAAGATTCACACCCCTATTTTATAGCCATAAAATCTTAGTATTATTTAAATGTTACTATTTTGTAAGAGTAACTCTTCGATGTAAGGCTACAGCCCGTAATTCTCTCGAATTCAGGCATTTCAGATTTCAGTAGGGATGGTACTATTTTATATATAAAGACACTTATTTTGGTGGCATGAACAAGCACACTATCAAGCGCTGCCCAAGATGCAAGTCAACAGATGTCACATTCTATATGGGAGGCCAGTTCGGACAATACAAATGCAAGAAATGCGGCTATGTTGGCGCTCTGATAATCGAAGAAGAAATTGAAAAAAAGAAATAAGAAGACTTATTGTTCTGGTTCTGTTGATTCTTTACTACCATTATCTAGCGGACTACCAAAACCAAAGAAACTATCTTCTTCTGATTTATCATCTTCAAGAAGATCGGCATCCATCCAGCTAAGACCGCTTCCTGGTTTTTCAGTAGAAGGATCTACTAAAACAGGTTCTGGCTTTTGTTTGTTCGGATCGTAGTTTTCTGTTGTAAGCATTTTCATGTAGTCTTTTCTCAGCTTTTTATAGTGCTGGAATGCATTGTATGCATGGTCTTCAAAATTTTCGCCAAGCTCTTTTGCAGCAAGTGCCATTTCCTTCATTGTTATGTGAGGAATCAACATCTTTGCTTCTTCTTCTGTGTAGTGTGTTTGTTCTCTTTTGTTCCATCTTTCGTTGATGTCATATATTGTTTCTTCAACTTTTGTTTCTTCTTCTGTAACTACTTCTTCTCCTGTAGCTAATTCTTCTCTCTTGTCTTCTTGTTTAAGCAATGCTCCTATGATTATTTTCCTGTAAGTGTTCTCATATATTTGCTGATCTTTATTAGCGGAGCTTACCATAGGAACATAACTAGTCAATGCTATAACATATGGATCAATGCTGGTTCTTGTTTTTCCCTCTCTATTTAAATTGTTATTAGCCAGTATATTTTTCAGATACTTGACCTCTTCAGGGATTGCGTCTGCTTCTTCTCCAAACTCTCCTTCAAGAGTTAGGATGATTTTGGTTAGATCTGCGCTATCGTATTTTTCGCGCTTGTGAAGATTATCATCAAAAAGATTATTCTGATTAAAAACACAATAGCCGAATGCTTTATTGATCAAGCTTCTTATTTTATTTCCTTGTACATTTAAAGGATACTGATGAATTCTTTGCGTGACACTTGCTAAAGTCCCTTTCTGCTCATCGTCTTCTGCTCTGTAAGATAATCCAAGTGAGAAAGAATAGCGTCTTTTTTTATCATCAAAAATAAGAAGATTCTTCAGCTTGTCTTTATCCAGGTCTATATAGTTTGTTGTTGGTATAGTATCAGGCTTTAGCACTACACCTGGGTTAGCTTTTGCTAGTGCCTTCTTAAGTAGTTCTTCCGTAGAAATATCGCCGCTTTTTACTTGTTCTGCTTCTTTTTTTGCCAAAGCAGCGTCTGCTCTTGCAATTGTTTCTAGTGGTGCCAAATCAGGAAGACTCCAGATAACATAATTCCAAGCTGTTTGATTTATTTTTTCATTGACTTTTTCTAATAGATTCTTTTGTTCTGTTGGGTTTGTTTGATTGTCATTCATTTTGTTTACCTCGTGATGTTTGTAAGTACTGTAGAATAGGTAAAAATATATTGTTTTTCAATATTTAATATATTTTAGCATATTCGAATATATTTCCCATAAGTTTTATATACTATCCTTCCTTATACACAATTATGAGGAGAAAAATCATCAAGCAGGGATACAATACCCTGACAATTTCCTTACCCATAAAATGGGCAAAGAGATTGAACTTGAAGGGTGGCGATGAAATATCAATAACAGAAGAAGAGAATGAATTAGTAATACGAGCAAAAGGAAAAAAGGTGCCGCGAAAAGCTGTCCTTGACATACGATATCTTGGATTGATGAGCAGAAGATCATTGGCAGCTTTGTATAAATCGGGTTATGATGAAGTCGAAATCATTTTTTCTGATCCAAAACAATTAAAGCCGATAGAAGGCGCTGTCGACCTGGAATGCATGACTTACGAGATAGTAAAAGTCACAAAAGACAAGTGCTACATAAAAAACATCTCAGAACCAAGTGACAAGGAATTCGATTCTTTGTTAAGAAGGACAGTTTATTTATTAAAAACATCAATCGATGATCTTGAAGAAGCAATAAAAGAAAAAGACTATGCGAGGATTGAACACATTCAAGGACTGGAAAAAGTTAACAACAAGTTTACGCACTTCTGCAGGAGAGCATTGAACACAATTGGTTATAGTGATGCGAAAAAAGCACCTGCAATGTACACAATAGTAGAACAATTAGAGAATGTTGCAGATGAATTCAAGTTCCTTTGCATGGACATTGTCGCAAACAAAAAAGACAACATCAGCAAGAAAACTATATCTTTATTGCAGGACGTGAAAAATTCAATTGACCTATATACTAAAATATTTTTCAATTACACTCCAGAACAAGGAGAGAAGTTCGCCAAGCAAAGAAAAGACATTGTGAAGAAAGGACATGATCTGCTAAAACTTAAAACAAACAGTTATACAGATACTTTACTGATAATGCATCTGATAACTATTGAGAAGCAGACTTTCGATATTCTGGGGCCGCTTCTTGCGACTGTTCTTTAACACCGGCGGTATCTGCAAATTTAATGAATTTCGCTCTTGTGAACCAGAAATTAGCATATCTCATCATATCGTCATAAATGTCTCTCTCTTTCAGGCTTTCTTTCATTGGTTCCATAGCTTCCAAAAATCTTTGCTTGTAAACATCGATGATTTCATTGTGCAGAGCGATCGCTTCATCTTCCTTGCCTTCTGCAACAGGACTCTTCATGACATGCAATTCAACGTACTGTCTTGCCTTCATCAGATAGTGCTTAAGCTCTTCGTGGGCAAAACGCCATTTCCTGTCCACCATTTCTCTTGCTTTTTCCTGGAACTTCACCCTGTCTTTTTCATGAGGGATCTGGAAATGCCATTCTCCGAGTATATTGGCTTGTTCCTTGATTAAATGTCCTATCTGCAAGTAAGATCTATATGGCGCCATGCAGATGAAAGTCACCAAGTAATCTCCTGAAAGTTCTTCAGGAATTCCCTGAGCTTGCATTGATTTGTTCACAAGATCCCATTCTTGTCCAAGATCATAGCCATTGCCCATACTACATATCGCAAAGAAGTCATCTTCCTGCACAAGACCGTGTTTCGGAGTGAAGTCAAAAGCTTGAGTAAGACCTTCACCTTCTTTTGTTTCTATCCCTCTGTTCTTTGTGTATTCATCGCTCAGGAATCGTGCGAATCCTGGAATCTTCATCTCTGCCATCAACAGATAATAACCAAAGATGTTTGTAAAACGATCCCTAAAATCTACATCATCGATACCCATAGACTTCATCAGTTTGTAAGCATACATGAAAGGAACAGTTTCGATAGGATGCGCATCTGGGAAACTTTCTACAAGTTTCTTTATCTTAGCGCCGATGACAAAGTCCTTTTCTTCTGCAGTCAGGATGTCATCGATTGCATCATAGATTCGTGCTTTTTGCTCGATAGCCTCGTTGATGCAAGCATCAACTTTTTTCTGGTCCCTTTCTTTTTTAGGCAAAATTCTATTTGCATAATCAAAAACAGTCATTCCGACACTGCTCATCTCAAGAATTTTGCCTTTTCTCTTATAGACCTTGACAACATTCAAACCCCTGTCTCTTAATCCTCGCAATATCTTTTCTTCTAGTCTTGCATATTTATCTGATTTACAAGTTTTCTCGATTAGTGTTACAAAGACAGAAGGAGTGTCTGGCTCGTACTGACCCATGTTGTTTGGTCTTGTAATTGGTCTTACAGAAGTGCCATCATCCCCTCTCCCAACATTTCTAAGATCCATTCCTGGATTATAATATGTAGGATCTGTGGTTAATTGTTCTGCAAATTTTGCATTGTATTCTTCTGCAATTGGCCATAGGTGCTTCATACTAGCATCGTCAATGATGTGAAATTCTGGCACGTGATCCGTAGGTTCAGAAGTAGGTACATCTATCTTGTCGCACAAGGCTTTATGGCATTCCTCCCATGTGAATGCATCATCCTGCTGGCATTCTTCTGTAAACTTCTTTTCAGCTGCCAGACTCTTGAATATGAAAGGAGGAATGTTTTTCCTGTTGTTCTGGAAAATAATCCTGTTATGAAATTCTGGATGGAATGACTTGAATATGAATAATTCGCCTGTATTCCTAAAGCATAGCCTGTCCTCTGTTTCGTACATTGTAGGCGGATTTTCCTATTGGCCCTTTATAAAGCTTACGGTTTGTCGTTCCCCAAAGGTGGTGAAAATGTGTAGAGAGAATAAAGAACTTATTAACGATACATTTATATACTATAATTCGTTAATTTGCCCCAGTAGGTAGGTTGAGGATAGATGTTAAAAACAGAGGTGAAGAAGCAGTTATTAGTATTACTAGTTATATTCATATTTCTCTTTATCGGCGCGGTTTTCTTGATTGACAAAGGCAATCTAAATCTCACTGGTTTTGCAGTCACAGACTCTTACAATTATCCTGTGAACAAATTGTTTTCTGAAAATTCTTACATTGATCTGCAGCTTGCGACTGTTCCTGCATCAATAAGTATCTCAGGTGCAGTGCAGGGTCTGGGCACAATACAGGTTTATGCCAATGACGGCACATCACGTTCTTTAATTTTTGATAAGCAGGTCCTCAACCTACCTACAACACTTACAGAAGACGAATTGCTGGATCTCCAGCAGTTCTCTTCGACCTGCTTGGATTCTTGTTCACACGCATTCGCAACAAACAACATTAGATTAGAGATAGAAGTACAAGACGCTTCACTCTACATCGAAGACGTAATCTACAGCGAAACACCGCAAGAACAAACAGCGCCTATTCCGGAACCAGAAACTGTACCTGAACCCGAACCTGTAATAGAAGAGTTCGAAGTACAGACAGAACCTGTGGTGGTGCCTGTTGTTGAAGCAGCACAAACAGTTATAGAAATCCCAAACAAAGTTCAATCTAATGAAAGATTCTTTTATGGGAATGAAAGATTGTTCGACAAAGAAGCTGTTAAGAACATTGCATTCAAGACAAAAGATGATCCTGAATTCGATGTTATCTTTGAAGATCTTATAAGAACAGCTAGTGACGTGACAATAAAATTCCATCACGATTCTGCAATAAATCAACCTGTTGTTATAACTGGAATAACAGATTATACGTTAAGCACAACAAATGCGGCTCCAGGAGAAACAGTTGAACTGAATGTTCCGCTTGTGGAGCTTGTCCTGCCTGAATTTACATTAAGAGTCGGCGCACAATCAGAAGAATTTGATTTCGGCGAAGGTTTTGAAGCGCAGACAGATGTAATAGCATGTCCTTATAGTGCTATAGCAAATGGTGAAGTAATCAATATAGTTGGGAATTTGCTAGGAGATAATTGTATTGATGTGACAGGCTTTGATGCTGTAACTATTGCATTCAATAACAATTTCATATCTTCTGCTCCATATAACGGAATACCGGCAAGAGTTGTAACTATTAGTAATGCAGCTAATACAAATCTGATTGGAAATGGATTGATTGAAGGTGCTGGTGGAGATATAGGTCTCGAAATAACAGGTTCTAGCACAAATACTATCATTAATGATGTAGACATAACTTCTGAAGATGCAAATGCTATTAGCGGAGTTGGTTCAATAACTATAACTGACGGTTCTGTCACTTCTTCGGGTACTGGAATTCCTGTAAGTGTAACAGGAGCAGCAACATCCTTTACATTCGATGGAAATGATGCAACTGATGATAAGATAGAAGGAACTTCCAATAATGATCTTATTGAATTGCCTGCAGGATCTACTGCGGTTTTTACAGATTTTGTTTTTGATGGTAATAGTGTTTCAGAAGGTATAGAACTCGACGGAACAATAACGTTGACTGATGGTAAGATAGAGGAAACAAAACCTGATGATGATTCGCCGCCTCCGCCTCCGCTTAGACTCAATAGCGGTCCAATTCATTTAGATGACATACAGATTTCTGATAACAATATTTATCTTGGCAATGCAATAGAGGTTGTCGATGTTTCAGGAGGATCTGGAACAGGATTAAGAACTCCGCCTGGCCAGAATGGAAAGTGTGGCCTTAAAGTAACTGCCACCAGTGATGTTATTTTTGGAGACGTGATTACAGATTGTGCAAATATTGATCCATCATTTAACATCACAATTGAGAATAGCACTTTTGCAAATGCAACAAACTGTGTCTTGATTGATAATTCCAATGTCACTTTAGTCAATAACAACAACATCTCCAACTGTCAGGTTGGTGTGAACATAACTAACGCTTCAAAGCACAATGTTGTGAAGAACAACACCATCTATAACATAAGTATTGGTGTCGGTATCTACAATGCGAGCTGGAACAATACTGTCTATTACAACAATATCACTAACGGCACGAGAACATTAATTGCATTGGCGCAGGATTTGACCGGTTATGGTGATAACAGCTTCAATACAACAGTTGCAAGTATTCCGCACGGAAATTTATGGGCAGACATCGGTCTATATGATATTTATGATATCAATAGTGATGGTTTTGGTGATTACGGAAGTGAATATCCTTATGGTATGCAGTCTGACGGAGTAACTACATATGGAAATGTAAGCGGCAATGTCACTGACTGGGGTCCTATGAATCCGCAAGGCAACACAATAGCTGCTTGCGGCACAATAAGTTCCAATACGGTCCTAATTGCAAATTTAACAACGATAAGTTCTTGTTTTATTATAAATGCAAACGGCATAACTTTGGATTGTAATGGCAATTCTATTACTGGAAACGGTCCTGGCTCTGGTATTGTCATAAACTCTCAGACAGGAATCACTATAAAGAATTGTACGATAAGTAATTTCGTTCACGGTATTAATCTGACGAATACCAACTCAAACAAGTTCCTGCAGAACACGATTTATAATAATCAGTTTGGTATCTATTCTTTTGACGGCAGTGCAATTAATGAATATGACAGGAACTACATAGGCGACTGTCCGAACGGCAGCATTTACATTGATCCTGCAGCAGGAGGTTCTATTGCCAGCGACAATCTAACCAACAATTTCATCAATAATTCTAATTTCACTGCAGTATATACGGCACAAGGAATGACCAACACAAGATTCATCAACAATACGATCCGCAACACTAGCTTGTACGGTGTCCTTGTCCAGTCTTCTGCATCAGGCAACCTTTTCGAGAACAACACATTTATCGATAATAATCAAACCGCAATCCGTATTGATACCCAGAGCACGAACAGCAATTATATAAGGAATAGTATCGGCTCGGGCGGAGGGGGAATTTCTATCAATGACATTAGCAACAATTTAATCATGCACAACAGCATGGGCTTCAATGCATTTCCAGGAGGGAATGGAATTTCAATAAGCGGCGGCACCATAGTTAATGTCACCATCCAGAACAATACTATGAATTATAACAACTTCCCTGGCGGCGGAATGATTGCTTTAAGCGGCGGCGGCGGTTCTGGTTTCATCAATGTGTCTTTCAATACTATTATGAACAATATAGGTCCGGGAATTAATTATGGAGATGTTTTGATAGGAGAGATTTACAATAATACTATAGGGAACAATACTGAAGGTGGATTGATCCAAGCAAGCGGATCCGGAGTCAACGCTTACATCCATCATAACATTATCGAGAATAATACAGGCAGCGGTTTAAGTTTTAGTGGTGGTGGCGGTGCTCAATATTCGAACATCACGCATAACACCATCCGATTCAATACTGCCGATGGTATAAGATTTGATGACGGAGCTAATAATAACATCCGCAATAATATTCTTGCAAATAATTCAGATGACGGTATAAATCTAGATGGCAATGTTGTGAATAATACTATGTCAAATAATTTAATGGAAAACAATACGAATTTTGGTGTTAATCTTGAAACAGATTCTAATAATAATGAATTATTCAATGAGTTTTCGAATAACAATGGACAGGGAGATATAAGGGTTGATAATTCCAATGAAACT
>JAHWIA010000020.1 GCA_019322855.1 Candidatus Woesearchaeota archaeon
AGGAAGAGGCATTGAAGAGGCATAAAGAAGCAATAGAAAAAAAAGATATAGAAGCGATGAAGAAGTATGCTACAAGGACCACGAGATTGACAGGCCAGATGATAAAAGAAAGCCAGGAATTGTTAGAAGCTCTTGGAATTCCTGTAATACAAGCACCTAGTGAAGGAGAAGCACAGGCAGCTCATATTGTAAAGCAAGGTGATGCAGACGCAGTCGTAAGCCAAGACGCAGATTGTTTGTTGTTTGGCGCTCCAAAATTAATAAAAAACTTGAGTGTCGCTGGCAGGAAAAAAATGCCGAGCAAACTTTCTTATACTACTATCAAACCTGAGATGATCATCCTTAAAGAGAATCTAAAGAATCTTGGTTTAAGTCAGGATCAACTCATTGCATTAGGCCTGCTGGTCGGGACAGATTTTAATCCTGGAGGAATAAGAGGTATCGGACCGAAAAAAGGACTGAAACTTGTGCGAGAGCATAAGAAAGATTTTGACAAATTATTCAAGGATGCAGGCTGGAATTTTGATTTTGAATGGCAAGCGCCGTTCGATCTTATAAAAAACATGCCTGTAACTAAAAAATACAAGCTTAAATGGAAAAAGATGGACAGGGAAAGAGTCATGAAGATATTATGTGACAGACATAATTTCTCAGAGGAAAGAATAGCAAAAAAACTTGATGAAGTAAGTGGAAAACAGGAAAAGGCAAAACAAAAAGGATTGAAACAATGGTTCTAGCATTGAAATGCAAATTAAAGGATGCTAATAGGATGAGAGAATTTCTTCTTGATAAAGGCATTTATGATAAAAGATATCAATTAAAAACCGATAAGGATTTTGCATACATTCCTATCACAAAGAAGATAATAAAGAAGAATTGTGCGGTTGTGCAGAAAAGACTTGATAAGATAGATCGAGCGACTAAATTGTCAGATCTATTGAAAAACAAATTGAAAAAGAAAGAGGTAGAAATGCTTCCTGGCGCCTATGATGTTGTGGGAGAAATCGCAATCCTTGATCTTAAATCTGAATTAAAGGCTAAAGAGAAATTGATTGCTCAAGCCTTGCTCAAGCTGCACAAGAATATCAAGACTGTTGTCAAGAAATCAGGCATACATTCTGGAGAGTTCAGGCTCCAGAAGCATACGCATCTTGCAGGAAGACGCAGCAAGAAAACCACACACAAAGAAAACAGAGTTATGCTGAAATTAGACATAGACAAGGTATATTTCAGTGTGAGATCAGGGACAGAAAGAGCTCGAATCGCTTCAAAAGTAAAGAAAGGAGAAAAAATACTGGTCATGTTCAGTGGATGCGCGCCGTTTCCTCTGGTTATTGCTAAGAACAGCAAACCAGATATCGTTGTTGGGATCGAGAAGAATAAGGAAGGCCACAAGCTTGCCCTAGAAAATCTTAAGCTGAACAAAAAAATAAAGAATGTTGAACTTATATTAGGGGATGTCAGGAAGATCGTTCCAAAATTGGATGAGAAATTCGATCGAATCTGTATGCCATTGCCAAAGAATGCAGAAGATTTTCTTGATTGCGCACTTTCTGCTGGCAAAAAAGGCACAATCATCCATTTCTATGATTTTTTAGAAGAAAAAGACATACCAAAGAAAGCGATTTCAAAGATCAAAAAACATGTTAAGAAATTCAAGGTTCTGGATGTTGTGAAGTGCGGACAATTCTCACCAAAAACTTTCAGGATCTGCGTGGATTTCAAGCTCTTATGAACCTTTGAAACTTTTGCAAACCAGGAATACTTCCTTGCTTCTTTTCTTGCTAGCAGGAGGTTTTTGTGTCTTTACCAATTCAAAATATTTGCTCGTTTCTTTCCTGAATTCTTCATACTCGCTGCTCTGGAAAGTCTTGCATATGAAGTTTCCTTTCTTCCTTAGGAAAATCTTTGCCAATTCAAATGCCCTCATAGAAAGTTCCAGTGACAATTCCTGATCAAGATGTATTATTCCTCTTGTGCTCGGGGCCATGTCGCTCGTGACTGCATTGAATTTCTTATCTTTGAGCTTGTCTTTTATTGCAGACTTAATCATGTCTATTATTTCGTCCTTTGTGATGTCCTGCTGTATGAATTCCACATGAGATTCTTTGAATTCCTCCATCTTAGAAATATCTACTCCAAGAACATAGCCTTTGCTTCCCACTATCTTGCTAATTATCTGCATCCAGCTCCCTGGTGCGCAACCGAGATCCAGCACATAGTCTCCTTTCTTGATAAGCTTGTATTTTTTATTGATGTCCTTAAGCTTATAGGCTGCTCTGCTCCTGTAACCCTCGCGCTTCGCCCTGATTGCAAATTTATCTTTCTTCATCAGAAACCTAGCCAAACATATTCATGAATTCTTCCACATTGGCTTTATCATCTACCTTAACCTTTTGTATAGCTTCTAAGAAATCTTCTTCTGTGACCTCTGTCCTGTTATTCCTTATTGCGAAATAGCCTGCTTCTGTACATATGGATCTAATCTCTGCACCATTACAGTTAAGCATCTTATCTATCATATTTTTCTTGTTGAACTTTTTGATCTTCATACCTTTAGAATGAATTTCAAATATCTGTTTAACACCTTCCCTGTCTGGTTCTGGTATCTTTATCAATCTATCAAATCTTCCAGGCCTTACAACTGCAGGATCTAGAATGTCTTTCCTGTTTGTCGCGCCGATGATCTTTACATTATCCAATTCCTTGAAACCGTCAAGCTCTGCGAGCAATTGCATGAAAGTCCTCTGCACTTCTCTTTCCCCGCTCGTGCCAATATCTATCCTCTGCGCAGCAATAGCGTCCAATTCATCAATAAATACAACAGCAGGCCCTTTATTTCTCGCGAGTTCAAATATTTCCTTGACCAGTTTTGCACCTTCACCAATGTATTTCTGTACAAGTTCTGCACCCACGATCTCAATGAACGTGCTGTTTGTGCTTGCAGCCACTGCCTTTGCCAATATTGTCTTTCCACAACCAGGAGGGCCATGGAGCAAGACTCCTTTAGGCGGGCTTATGCCTACCTTCTTGAAAAGATGCGGCTTTTTCAATGGAAGCTCAATCACTTCCTTAATCTCATTTATTTGATCCTTCAAACCTCCGACATCCTTCCATGTTGTTTTTGGTTTTTCGATTATTACAAATTTCTCAACATTAAACTTTTTGCTTGATTTTATAGTATCAACAACAACAAGATTCTTTTGATGAGCTAGAACCTGATCCCCTGGTTTCAAATCCTTGACATCATTATCTATTTCCACAAAGAATTCGTTTCCATTCTTCAAAGAAAGCAATGCTTTGCTGTCAATCAAATCCTTTATTTCACAGACAAGATACGGAGGAGTCTTGTATTTTCTTATCTCATCTTTCAGATGCTCGATTGTTTCTCTAAGAACTCTATTCTCATCTTCTAATGCATTGACTTCTGTTGTATATCCATACATTACTTTATCCAACTCCCCTGACCCTGAATTTGACTTCATTAGATAATAAATTCGTTTTGGTTATATTTAAAGGTTACTATTAACTGCACAGGGGTTCAATTTCCATAAGATATTTAAACTACCAGAACAACTTCAAGTTTATGGACGGAAGACTGATAAGTGCATTATTATTGATCGCAATGTTTTATTTCATCTACAAGATGTTTTTTATTAGATTCAAGAATGTTAAAAAATATCCTGACGAAGTTGAAGAAATAATTAATTCTGAGAAATACAAAGTCAAAGGACAATTCAATCAATGAATTTAAGAAATTTTTCTTATTTCGTGCTTGTTGTAATGTTTATATTGTTTATCAATGCAGTTCCTGTGATCACTGGCGTGCCCACTTCCCATCCGCACTGCTGTCTTCTTCCTTTTGAAATCTCTGCAATATTCTTGTACAGATTAATCATATTCTCTGAAACCCGGATGTCTTTGACAGACTTGACCATCTCTCCGTTCTTGTACAAGAAAATACCGTCCCTAGGTATTGTAGAGAAATCTCCTGTCAAATAATTTTGGAATCTTGTGTACCACAAATTTGTTATGTACAAGCCTGTAAAATCTTCAAACAATTGTTTTTCTGATTTTTTTCCTGATTCAAGTATGAGATTTGATGGTGATGGACAGACAAGACCTGCACTTGCAGTGGTCTTTGTATTGTACCTTCGAGCCGTGCTGGTATTGTGCAAGAAGGTCTTCAATATTCCCTTATCTATCAATAAGGTCTTTTGTGTTGGATGTCCTTCGTCATCAAACTTGCCGCTTGCCAACCCTCCTGGGAAAGTAGCATCGTCATAAACAGTCATTGCAGGACTGCCTACTTGTTTTCCTATCTTGTCTGTAAAGAATGAATAACCTGCTTCTACATAGAATATAGAAGCACTGTCCAGATGATCTATGAAATTTGAGAAAGGATACGGTGCAAATATCACGTCAAACTTTCCAGGAGATAGTTTTTGAGGATCCTTTGCTAATTTTGATATATGGCCTGCTTCCTTGCCAGGAATCTCAGGCTTGAATTCTGACAATTGAGTGCATATCTGATTGCTATATCCTGAAGCTTCCTTGTCAGTGTGCGCCCTTATGGAAAAATAAAGTCCTGTTCCTTTGTCAGAGACATCAACATTCTCGCTCGTGACAAGATGCTCGCTATTGTCTATAAACTCCAATACTCCATTCGTTCTCTCTGCTCCTTCTTCTGTGGCTGCGTTTATGCCAGCTTCGACAAAGTCAATACAATCTTCATCCAGCTCTGCTATCTTTTTATCGTATACCTTTTCAACAGGTTTGTAATCGAACGGTCCTTTTGCAATCCCTCTGAAATTCTCATTAGGTTTTATTGCGTCTCCAAACTTGATCAATTTGTCTGCAGCAGAATCTATATCCTTTGTAGAGAAGTTCTGTAGAGAGGTAGCAACTATCTTTTTATTGTAGTTCAAGAAAACCGCAAGACTCACATTATCCCATGTCTTTGAAGCTGCGATCTGATTATTTACAAATTTTATCTGCGTCTTCTTGCCCCCTCTCATTGAAAGAACTATGTCTGACGCGCCTTTTTCCTGCAATTTCTTGAGCAAATAATGTAGTATTTCTGATTTGTCCATTTTCGTTTACATTCGATTATCTAATCTTTATATTCTTCAATCTTATTGACGGGCCGCCATGATAGACTGGAACACCCTGGCTCGGCTCTCCCTTTCCGCACGTTGCAGCGTGCAGTTCCATGTCTTTTGCAATAGCATCAATGGCATTCCAGAAGGTTGGAGTCGTGATCTCCAATACCGGATTCTGTATAGGATACATTATTTCTCCATTCTCTACATAATACGATCCTGCACCCACATATTTTTGATTATAACGCTTGTCATCTATGTTCCATTCCATGAAATTCTTGATATAGATTGCTTTTTTAGTATCTTCTATAAGTTCATCAAAACTATAATCTCCTGGCTCGACAAAGGTATTTGCCATCCTTACAATAGGCTCTCTGTGGAAACCAGAGGCTCTTGCAGAAGCATTGCTCTTCAGACCCAATTCAACTGCGGTCTCTCTGTTATGCAGGAACTCATTCAATATGCCGTTCTTGACCATAAGCCTTTTCCTTGCTTTTACGCCTTCTGCATCATATTGATAATAACCTGCGCTTCCTGGAATTGTAGGATCTTCTGAAACATTGACAATATCGCTCGCGTAAGGCTTGCCCAGCATCTCCGGAGTGACAAAACTTTCTCCTGCCTGCGCACTTTCCCTGCACAGTATCCTGTCTGCTTCATTAGGATGTCCGATGCTCTCGTGAGTTATGATGCCTGTGACTTCTGGTCCGCAGATCACGTCAATGTCTCCTGACGGTGTTTTTTTTCCTTTCTTCAGGTTCTCATATAATTCCTTTGTCATTGCCACTGCATCATCTGCAATGTTCCATTTTTTCAATATCTCAAAACCTGTCGTAGCATCGTAAGCAAAATACTTCTGCTTGCTTTGCTGCGCGTCTCCTACAGATACAAACCAAAATGCATGTACTCTGGGAATCTTACTTATTATCTTGCTGCCTTCTGAACTCTGGAAGATCTGTTCTGTGAATTTATGATTGAACGAGATGTGCCTGTTCAATGTTGGAATTCCGCATTGCAATAAAGACTTGTCAATGTCTATCACCATCTGCAATTTATCTTCTGTGCTCGTGTCTTCTGGATTTTCTTTCTGTTTGACAGAATAATTCGCAATATTGATATTTTCTTCTGAGAATTTGACAGGTGTCTGGACCAGCCTCTCGCTGGCTTTTGCTATCTTTAATGCCTGGGTAACGACTTTCTTTATGTTCTGTCTTTCCAGATTGTTCGTACTGACAAAACCCATGCTGCCGTTGACTACTAATCTCAAGCCCATTCCTTTTACTCTATCGAAAGTCGCAATCTCTGGCACACTATTCTTTAACAGAAAACTTGTCTCCTTGATGTCCTCTATCCTAATGTCTGCATACTCTGCTTCCTTGCATAGATCCAGCGCGTATTGTGCAATGTCTTCCATTTTACTATATTATCTCACTTCTATCTTATCTTCTATCTTGTTAGTCTGATATTTTCAATCTCTTCTTTTAATTCCTTAAGCTTTGGCTTTTCAAAATGCTTTCTTGCCGGCGCAAGGAGTTTAACAAGATATTCTGCAACTGCTTTCTTCAAATCAAGCGGATGAAGATCGCCTTTTGCAAAATCGTGCTTTAATTTGACTAATGAATCGTATTCTATATTGCCGCCAAACTTCTCAGGCCGTTCTACCAGCAGAGTCTCTTTTTCCCTGGTAAAAATCAAATTCTCGACCCAGTTAATTATTGGATTGAAATCTACATCCTTTTCAGGACAGAATGCCTTGTTCAGTTTCTGTCTTATCTCTTCTTCACTGTCATGGATAAACACGCTGCTGCCTCCAACACTCTTGCTCATCTTAAGTTCGCTCAGCATGTCTTTGATCTTATCTTTAGGCACAGGATACATAGGAGGCTTCTGCAGACCAAGAATTAAAGGATGATGTATAGCAACTGGCTTGAGCTGTTTCTGCTTGTGCATGATGGGATTAACTTTCAATTTCAATCCTACTTCTCTTGCAATAACGTGCGCTTTTCTTTGATCCATTCCTGCGTGAGCCAATGTAAGGCCTTGATTAAAGATGTCTGCCACCTGCATAGGAGGATAAAATAAGAATGCTAACGGGATTGCATCCCCTTCTTTCCTTCCCATAATCGTGACTCCTCTCATTGCTCTCTTCAAGGTCATGTTCTTTGCTATCTCTACTACGCACCGCCAATATTCGTCATTGTGATGATAGAGTTCATCTCCTCTTACCATCTTAAGTTTCTCAGGATCGCCACCCATGACTTCTAAACTTACCTTCAATGCCTCTCCAAAATAAACAGAAGCTCTTTTGATGGTCTCGAAATCTCCGCCTAATTTATTGTTTATCCAAGCGTGCCATGTGGCCAAGAACATACTACAGTCTACGCCTGCTTTCTGAAAGTCTGCAACTTTCAGACCAGTCATCAGGCCTGTTCCTAGATGGACTTTGCCGCTTATCTCAAAACCAATATAGTGTTTTAATGGAACCCCTTGCTCTATTCTCTGCTTTAAGTCTTCTGCAGTCAAGACTTCCTCAGTATTCCTGGTTATCAAGTCGAATTTTGTTTCATTATCCATTTTCACGCCTGAAAAATCTATTTATAGGAGAATTCTGTCACATATATATATGTTTTTGTTTAAATACCCTAAATTATTTAAATTCAAGCAATAACAGAAGAAAGATGGTTGAAAATAAGAAGAAATTCGACAAGATAAGCGTGACTTTTCTTTCTGCATACCTTTACTGCAAGAGAAAGTTGTTCATAGAACAAGTTCTTGGCATAAGAGAGCCTGCAAAAGACGTCACAGTCATCGGAAACATCAAACACAGTGTCTTTGACTTGGCGAACAAGCAGGAAGAAGGCCTTGTGAAAGGCATAAGTATTGAAAACAAAAATACTGTTAAACAATTGTACAGAGAGACTTACAGCAAGAACCTGAAGAATGCGATCAAGATAAATAAAAACCTGTTGCACAGTCTTGATTTGGACCTGGTAGATTTGTACAAGAAATTATGGATAAACTTCAATGAAGAAGCGATATCAAGAGCGCGCAATATTCTTTCATTCATCGATAAACATAATATTTATGGTCTTGAGTTGTGGGAGAAATTAACACCGAAAATTGAGTCAGAGGTTTTCGTCAGAAGCGACAAACTAGAACTGAAAGGAAAGATAGACAGGATTGAGAAGCATGAAAATAAAATAATACCTGTTGAATTAAAGACAGGAAAAGCGCCGAAAGACGGTGTGTGGGAAGGTCATCTGATACAAGTGGCAGCCTATCTTATGCTTTTGGAGGATCAATTCAATAAAAAAGCAGACGAAGGTGTAGTGAATTACATCAATGAAAAAGAAAAAAGAACAGTCAAGATGAATCCTTTCCTTAAGGAAGAAGTAATTAAACTGAAAGATAAAGTAAAGGATTTGTTGAACAACACGCAAGTACCTGAGATGTGCGGGCATGAAAAGAAATGCGAAAAGTGCGGGATACGGAACGAATGCTTTGGCCTTGATGAATGATCTTTCTTTGATAATTAAGAAATATTTTTATACCAATAATGTATGCTGGTTCTTATGGCGCTAAAAGACTATACATTAGATTACTCAAAAGAGGAATACAAACAGACCATACTTCAACTATTAGAGCTTGGTAAAGAAAGATTGATGCAGATCGCGGATAAATTTAACCTGGTATTCTATACAGATATAAGCAAATTAAGGCCTATCGACTATGCAGATTCTTTGATGGCTGATGTCCCAAAAGAAACCATTATCCAAGAACTGGAAAGGCATAGCAATGCTGCAAAATAAGGGCCGCAATCATCACTTATTAATTACAATCAAATAACTGATGCGGAATTTTAGTAATATACAGATTTATGATACTGCTACAGAAAGATTTAAATATAAAAATGTGTTTTTGTACAAATGAAAATAGAGGGGAAAATGGCTGAAGAAGAAAAAAGAATTTCAAAGGAGATTGTTGGCAAGACCGTAGTCAGCAAGACAGGAAAAAGGTTCGGCGAAGTCAATGACATCATCTTTGAAACCAGAAGCGGAGAATTAATACATATGGTATTGAAGAATCCTACAAGCTATGCAGACAAACTTGAGCTTGAAAAGGATAAATCAGGCAGTATCTTGATACCGTTCAGCGCAGTTATTGCAATGGGCGATTTCATGGTCATCGCTGAAGAAGACATCATATAATATTCTCTAAAAATTCTTTTCTTTATAATAGGCAATTTAGGCTAATTTTTATATATATCCACAAGTTTTTAATGAAAAAGAACCGTATCGGGGGCTTAAAATGGACATGATTTGGACTGAAAAATACAGACCTTCCACTTTTGAAGAAGTAAAGGGACAGAAAGACATAGTAAAGAGAGTGGAAGCTTTTGTCAAGAACAAGAACATGCCCCATCTTTTGTTTGCAGGCCCTGCAGGAGTAGGAAAAACAACACTTTCTTTGGTCATTGCAAAACAGATGTTCAGCGACGGTTGGAGGAATAATTTTCTTGAGCTTAATGCTTCTGATGAGAGGGGCATAGATGTTGTAAGGACAAAGGTCAAGGATTTCGCAAGGACAAGAAGCATAGCAGGAGTTCCATTCAAGATAATCTATCTTGACGAATGCGATGCTCTCACAAAAGAAGCGCAGCATGCATTGAGAAGAACAATGGAATTGTTCACACAGACATGCAGGTTCATCCTTTCGTGCAATTACAGCAGCAAGATCATAGATCCAATACAGAGCAGGTGCACAATTTTCAAGTTCAAGCCATTGGCAAAAGAAGACATATTCGGCATGATAGACAAAATCGCACAGAACGAGAAGCTCAAGATTGATGATAAAGCTAAAGATGCTTTGTTTGAAGCCAGCAGGGGAGACTGCAGACGGATGGAGAACATCTTGCAGGGTTGTGCAGCCATAACTGATAATATAACAGAAGAGATCATATTTTCTATTGCATCTGCTGCAAAACCTACTGAAATAAATGAGATACTTAACCTTGCTGTCAAAGGACAGTTCGTCAAGGCCAGAGATAGTTTATTGAAAACTATGCAGGATTACGGTCTTTCAGGGATAGATATAGTTTCACAGTTCAATAGGGAGATATGGAATCTTGAACTGGACGAACGAAAAAAGATGCAGATGGTGGATGCGTGCGGAGAGATGGAATTCAGGATGGTAGAAGGCAGTGATGAATTCATCCAATTGGAAGCATTGCTGGCTAGATTCGGGATGAATAAATAAGCGTATAGTGTGCTTCGCCAGATTCTGTATTTGATTGTGTATACGATTCTTTGCCACTAGTTCATTAGCTTAATTGCTACACTTGACACTATACGCTAAGTGCCATATAAATAAGAAAATAAGAAGAAAAAAATTAAGTCAAGGCTTCGCTTTGCTTGATTGTTACTTGTGTGCTTATTGTGTTCTCATAATCGTATTCTAAGTTTATGTTCACAACTTTCTTGAAGTCTGTCTCTGCAGAGATTTGCTGCTTACATCTGACGATTGCTTCTCCTGTCCTTAGATCTGCATAGCCTGTATTTTCTGTGCCATCTCTCAAGCCGCTACATTGGAGGCCTGGAAGACCTGTATCAACTTCAACATAAACTTTGTCTGTGTTTGCCCTGTTGCCTTTATCGCACCCACTGCCAAGCTTATAGACTCCGCCATTGCTTCTGTGCTGTATCTTGAACACAAAGCTGATTGTGTCTGCGCTCGCTGCGCTTTCAGTGAACTCGACTACATGCACAGGCGCGCCGCTATTCTGCACTGGTTTTGATTCTTTGACTTCACATACGCTAGGCGTGGTCGCTCTCAGATCCTTTCTTATGCACAATTCGCTGATCACGTTAGTTCCATACTTATAACAAACATCTGCCCTGATAGGATAAGGAACACTGCCAATTACTGACGATTCATGGTTCAAGTCAGGGAACAGAACATATGTCGGGATTGATGGTATCTCATTGCCTTCTGGATCCTTTACTTTCGCTATCAAATCTTCTTCAGGAGTCTGGACCAGCGATGCCACACTAAATTCCTGT
>JAHWIA010000021.1 GCA_019322855.1 Candidatus Woesearchaeota archaeon
AGAGATAGGAAAGGAACCAGATCTGAAAGAACCATTGATCATGTTCAAGGATTGCACAGTTGAAGATGTCTGCAACAAATTGCACAGGGATTTCACAAAGAAGTTCAGGTTCGCAAGGATCTGGGGAAGCAGCAAGTTCCCTGGCCAGAAGCAGATGCTTAAATATAAATTAAAAGACAAGGATATTGTAGAGATACACATCAGTTGATTTTGTTCTTGATTTACACTATACATTTAAATACGATGTAATCATCTATATTGCCAGAGGTGAAATTCAATGGCTAAAAGAAAGGCAACAAGAAAGAAGACAACAAGAAAGCCGGCAATGAAACCGATGAAAGTCATGGCACCAAGAAAGCATCTGATTAATGCAAAGGCAGCAGGACTTGCAGTTGGTATTCTGTGGGCGGTTTGTTTGTTCATCATGACTGTAGTCTGCATGTATAAAGGCTATGCTGCAGGTTTGTTAGGTGCGATCGAAAGCATGTACCCTGGTTATTCTATTACTTGGGGCGGAGCATTCGTCGGATTGATCTATGGATTCCTAGACGGATTCATCGGAACAGTAATCTTAGTGTGGATCTACAACTACTTTGCAAAGAAGTTGTGATAAAGATAAGAACATTTTCTTGATTTTTATTTTTTATTTTTAAAAACCTTTATATACCATTTATTCAATTTCCGAGGGAAAATGGCTTTAGACGCTGTACAAAAATTCAAATTGAAGAAATTTGTAAAAGACCTCAGTGTATTTAGGGGCAGGCATACAGAATTAGTTACTGTGTATGTTCCTGCAGGCTATGACATGAATAAAATAATATCTCATCTGCAGGAGGAACAAGGTACGGCATCCAATATCAAGAGCGCTACTACAAGAAAGAATGTCCAGTCTGCGCTCGAAAGGATGATACAGCATCTGAGGGTCATAGGAAAGACTCCTCCGAATGGTCTTGCAGTATTCAGCGGCAATGTCTCTGAAAGAGAGGGAAAAGCAGACTATCAGGTATGGAGTGTCGAACCCCCTGTTGAACTGAAACAAAGGATATACAGATGCGACAAGACTTTTGTTCTTGAACCTCTTGAGACAATGCTCGAATCAAAAGAACTCTACGGCATGGTCGTCATGGACAGGAGAGAGGCAACATTTGCACTATTAAAAGGAAAGACAATCGTCCCATTGCAGAAGATAAGCAGCAATGTTCCTGGCAAGACAAGAGCGGGTGGACAGTGTCTTATGCCTGACACAAAAGTAAGGCTTGCTAGCGGTTCACTAAAGAAGATAGACAATCTGAAGCTTAAGACAAAACTGAAGAGCTATGATTTTGAAAAAGGCAAGTTCATCAAGAGTCCGTGTGTGGCAGCGTGGTTTGTGAAAAAAGCAGAGATAATAACAATAAGGACGCCGAAAGGAAGCATCAAAGCAAGCAAAGACCATTTATTTTTCGTAAAAGTTCCTATTAAACAGATGGACGATTATAAGATTGTGCAAAAAACAGCAAGAGCATTGAAAGTGGGAGATTTCTTGTTATATGTAAGAGGCAATACAATACAGGATGCAATCATAACAAGAATCTCAACAAGAATCACTAATGTGAATATGGTTGACATCACTGTTGAGAATCAAAACTTTGTGGCGAACGGTTTCATTGTCCATAACAGTGCTGCTCGTTTCGCAAGACTGAGGGCTGGAGCTGCAAAAGACTTCTATAAGAAGATAGCAGAGATAATGAAAGAACAATTCTTAGAGCTGGAGAATCTCAAGGGTATACTCTTCGGAGGTCCGGGACATACCAAGCACGAATTTATTGAAAAGGACTATGTTGTCGATCAGGTGGCGAAAAAGATTATCGCAGTAAGAGATCTTAGTTATACTGACGAGTTCGGGTTGCAAGAGCTTCTGCAGAAGTGCGAGGATACGCTTGCGTCAGAAGAGATTGCAGGGGAGAAAAAGGTAGTGAACAAATTTTTGAACATGCTGGCGACAGAGACGAACAAAGTAACGTACGGACTTCAGCAGGTAAAGGATGCGCTGGAACTCGGAGCTGTCGACATTTTGCTTATATCAGAATCGCTTCCAGAACAGGAAGCAGAAGAACTTGAAAAGAAAGCAGAAGAGTTTAACACAGATGTAAGGATGATCAGCACTGAGACGCGGGAAGGTGTCCAGTTGAAAGAGATTGGCATGGTCGGCGCGATATTACGTTATCCTATCGAAACCTAAAAATGAGATTCGAAGAAGAAGCATTCAAGGAATTGTTTCCGAACAGAAAGATGCCTGCTATCGTTGTCAATTATAGCGGCAGGTTCAGCCCTTATAATGCCAATGTCAAGATGAACGGTGACAGATTATTCTTTTCATTATCAAAGGAATGGAAGCATGTCGACTTGACAATAAGGAAAGGCTTGCTACAAAATCTGATGTTAAAGCTGTACGGAAGAAAAGGGCACAAGTGCAAGAAGACAATTTACATTGATCTTTACGATAGTTTCACAAAAAATCTTCATCATTCCATTGCAAAGACAATGACCGATCCTATTCTTGAAGAATCCTTTAACAGGGTGAATGAAAAATTCTTTTTCGGTCTTGTCGAACAGCCTAATCTTGCATGGTCAGGTTTTAGCAAAACAACCTTAGGGACTTACAATTATCAGACAGATACAATCAAGGTGAGCAAGTTCTTCCACGACTCGCCGCAAGAGATGCTTGACTACATCATGTACCACGAAGTATTGCATAAGAAAGTCAAGTTCAAGAATACAGGCATCAATGTCATGCATCATACAAATGAGTTCCGGAAGATGGAGAAAGCTTTTCCTAACCAAAAAACCATGGAGAAAGACATTGGCAATTTTCTGAAATGGAAAAGAAAACCTGTCGAACATAGATTGATTGCTGCAAAAAAGAAGAAAAAGGACAGCAGACAGTTTAGTTTGAAGAGGTGGTTGTTTGGCAACCAGTAGGGAGCAGATAGAAGAACTTCTAAAACATGAGACACTTAGCGCGCGGGAGATTGCAGAAAGACTGGATCTTCTGATCAAGGATGTCGTAGAGCATCTGGTCCATGTAAGAAAAAGCGTCCAGCCTCCACTGAAATTCAAGCTAATTCCTTCGCATTGCAACCATTGCGGATTCGTGTTCAGGGAGCGGAAAAGGATCAAGACGCCGAGCAAATGCCCAAGATGCAACAGCGAAAGCATAACAGAAGCCAGATATAAGATAGAATAAGCCTTAAATAAGGCTTCAAACCACAATCTTTATAAATAAATCCGGGTTCTTTCAGAAAAAGGGTTAAAAAGGAGGGTTTTAACTATGGCTGTAAAGAAATTATTGCCTTTGGCAGCAATGGAGAAAATTATGAGGGCTGCTGGAGCTAACAGAGTTTCAGAAGATGCGAAAGCAGCATTGAAGGAAGTTTTGGAAGACATCGGGCAGGAAATCGCTGCAAAAGCGAACCAGCTCGCAATGCACAGTGGAAGGAAAACTATAAAAGCATCTGACATAAAACTAGCTTCAAAGGATTAGATATTTACAATTTTTAGGGGTGTTTACATGGCTGAAGGAAAAACTGAAGTAAAATCTGTTTCATCATTAAAAAAAGGGAGCAACGTTGTCATGGACGGTGTTGCTTGCAGGGTGACTGACCTGAGCGTATCAAGGCCAGGAAAGCACGGTCATGCAAAAGTACGTTTGGAAGCTGTCGGAATCTTGGACGGCAAGAAAAGGCAGACAATCATGCCTGGTCACGATACTATCGAAGTACCAATCATCGATAAAAAGAATGCGCAGGTATTGTCCATAACCGGCGATACTGCAAATGTGATGGATATGGAATCATTCGAGACTTTTGATATGAAGATTCCAGAAGAACTGAAAAATGAGGTCACAGAAGGATGCACAGTCCTTTACTGGATCTTGATGGATGCAAAAGTCATGAAGCAGGTCAAGACGCAATAAATACAATAAAGATTAAAAATATCAATAGGTAAAGAAAATGGTAAGATTTCCACAAGCAGAAGCGCGGATGTTCACTAACATCTTTGTTTGCCAGAGATGCAAGAACAAGATGAAAGCGCCTATCAGGAAAGTCCTGGCAAAGAAAGTCAGGTGCAGGAAATGCAATTATCCTAATCTTAGACCTAAGAGAAAGAAGAAATAAAGAGGTTGATAAATGAATTATGTAGAACTTTCTACTGTAATTATATTTCTAGCTGTCCTAGGTTTTTTCTTATTGTCTAAACGAAGAAAACTTACGATCCAAAAGATTATTTTCCCGTTATTCTACATTGTCATGTTTAGGACTAGCATAGGCCTGAGATTCATGGAGAAGTACGGCAAGAAGTACAGGGATTTTATCGCATTCCTTGGAAATTGTTTTGTTGGTTTTGCAGTGCTTGGAATGGTGATGATCTTCATCCTTTTATTCTATACAATAGTCAAGAGTTTATTCATACCTGCAGACATCCCGCCAGTAACGCCAGTACTTCCATACGTTCCCATCCCAGGGTTAGGAACAATAGGTTTCTGGCATTGGATAATCGCGATCTTTGTCCTAGCCACATTCCACGAGTTCGCGCACGGCATAGTTGCGATCGCTAACAAGGTCAAGATAAAAAGCAGCGGCCCTGCATTCTTTGCAGTCCTCATCCCTATCATACCTGCGGCATTTGTAGAGCCTGATGAAAAGAATTTCAAGAAAAAGAGCGACATAATAAAATACAGTGTCTATAGCGCAGGTCCTGTCGCAAACATCATTCTTGGACTTTTCTTGCTCATCATTGTCGTGAATTTCATACTCGTCCCTATACAGATGCATTACACAGACGCAAAGGGGCTGGAAGTAAGTTCGCAACTGGATCCTGACGCGCCAGCATACGGCATGTTTGAAGAACCCACATTGATTACTTTTGTCAACGGCATTCCTGTAAAAGAAAGGAATGATTTTTTGAAAGAGCTTCAATGCATAAAGCCAGGAGAGACAGTGACTCTTGCGAATGAAAACAATGAATATTCAATAACAACAAGAGACAAGGACGGTAAGGCAAGTCTTGGCATATTATTTTCTGAAAAAAGAGAATGGACAACAAAAGGCGACGGCAAGATATTTTCCTGGATACTTGACTTGATAAGATGGACAGCTTTGCTTAATATATTTGTAGGACTTGCAAATCTGCTTCCGTTAGGGCCAATTGATGGTGGTCTAATCCTTAAGACTTTGTTAGAAAGATTGTGCAAGGACAAGAAAAAGGCAATGAGATGGTGGGCAGGAATAAGCATATTCACATTATTGCTGTTGGTCGTTGGTCTGGGCATGTATTTCTTTTATTTATAAATTATATAAAAACAAATTCTAAAAGTTTATAAATTCAATTTAAACTCTTCCAAACATGAGTTATAGAATCGGTCTAGATAGAGGAGCGCAGAGCATTCACGCAGCGGTTCTTGATGAATCTGGAAACGTATTGTACATCGCACCTTATACAAGGCATAGAGGAAGGCCTGTAGAGGTTTCGCTAAAGCTTCTAGATGGGATCAGAGCAAGATTTCCAGATAAAGAATTTCAACTTGCAGTCACTGGCAGCCATAACAAGGATGTTGCAAAACAATTAGGCGCGCATCCTGTGGGCACTGTTCAAGCGCAGTTGCTTGGTGCTCCAGAAGAAGCAGATTATGTCATATGCATAGGCAACAGCGGTGCAAAATTCATCAATATGCAGAACTTGGATTTCAGCACAAACAGTTCGTGCGCAGCAGGAAGCGGTGCTTATCTTGATGAGATGGCTGAAAAGTTCGGACTGACGCCTGCAGAATTCTCAGAATTCGCATTAGGAGCAAGGCATTCTGCACAGATAAGTTCAAGATGTACGGTTTTTGCAGACAGCGATGTCATCGGCCACCAGCAAAAGGGGACGCCTGACGTAGAGATTGCAGGCGGTTGCATTGATGCGCTTGCAAGAGGTTACATGCAGGACATTACAAAAGGTGCGATATTCACAGGAGTGACTAGTTTTCAGGAAGGCGTCGCATTGAACAAGGCAGTAGCAAGAAAGCTTGAGGAGATGCTGTCTATAGGCAGGAATAAGAGTTCTCTGATCATCCCTTCATTTAATGTTAATGGTGAAAATATTGAAGCTCCTTATGCAACAGGCGCGATCGGTGCTGCCAGATCATTGGCAAAAGAACATCCTATTTTTCAATTTGATTACAGCAAACTAAAGAATGGAGAGCGCAGTTCGTGCGATACTTGCGCAAGTTCAAAGAGATTGAAGATTAAGATAAGCAAAATATTTCCTGATTCAGAACCATACAAATTTCCAGAGACCGACAAGGTTAATGCATACCTTGGTTTTGACGTGGGAAGCGTGAGCACGAACGTCATTGCTATTGATGAGGATACAAATTTGATCGCGCGCTCTTATGTTCCTACTGCAGGCAGGCCTGCGATCGCCATACAGAACGGCATGGAAGAGGTTTTTGCAGTTGTACAGGACAGATTGAACATACTCGGCGCAGCGACGACAGGAAGCGGCAGGTTTCTCGCAGAAAAGTTTGTCGGCGCAGACAAGGCTGTCAATGAGATAACTGCGCAGGCATACGGCGTATCTTATTTTGTCAGAAGCTTGTTTCCAGACATAACACACATAGATGTCATAGAAGTGGGTGGTCAGGACAGCAAGAGGATCAAGATAATCAATGGTGCGCCTGTAGATTTCAACATGAACAAGGTTTGCGCAGCAGGCACTGGAAGTTTTGTCGAGAAGCAGTGCGTGAAATACGGCATAGAAGTGAAGACAGAGTTCGCACCTTTAGTCATGCAGAGCGATTGTCCTGCAGACTTGAGTTCTAGATGCACAGTCTTCACAGGAGCAGACATCAACACAAGGATACAGCGAAACGAAGACATGAAAGATGTGTTGGCAGGCGTGTGCAATGCATTGGTAAAGAATTACATGTCTGGTTGTGGAGGAGTCATACCTTTTGACGGGGAAATCATTGTTTTCACAGGAGGCACATCAAAGAACATTGCACTGGTCGCAGCGTTCGAACAGCATTTCAAAAAACCGATTTATGTGACGCCTGACAGTGATGTGAACGGCGCGATCGGCGCAGCATTGTGGATAAAAGAAAAGATGGAGCTGGAAGAATAAAATGAGCAAGAGCAAATTCAAGGGATGGGGAATAAAGGACATGAAGGTCAAGCAGACCACTTTCACTTGCAGGGACAAGAAGTGCGGTATCGGCTGCCAGGTCAATAAGATAACTACAGAGGATGGAGAAAAAGTCTTCTTTGGCGACAGGTGCGAACGTTATACTACAGGCAAGAGTGTGAAACCGTCAGAAGTCATCACTTTGTTGGATGAGAGAAATGAAGAACTCGTCCGCACAAAACCTCATGAAAGAAACCAGCCTGTTGTGGGCATTCCAAGAGCGAGTCTTAATATGGGAAGTATCGCAGCATTCTCAATACGATTATTGGAAGACATGGGCCTAAATGTTGTTGTTTCTGGCGAGACCACTGATGCGATAAAAAATAAAGGCGTAGCAGTATCTAAATCAAATTTCTGTTTTCCTATTAAGGTAGCATACGGACATGTATTGGATCTTGTTCAAAGGGGCGTGGATTACATCTGGCTTCCTTCGTATCACAACATGCCAAGGACTGCATTCAAGAAATCGCACATATGTCCTTGGGTCCAGGGCCTGCCAGACAGCGCAAGAGTGGCACTCCACGACAGATTAGATGACATTCCTTTATTGACGCCGAGAATACATTTCAGAGAAGAAAAGAATGAGACGCTTGTCGATGAACTGCAGGATGTATTTGCTCAAGACTTGGGATTGAGGTTTGAACGCGATGAATTGGCTGATAGGATAGAGGGTGCAAGACTTGTGCAGAGAAATCTGGAGAACAGATGGATCAATGAAATAGGAAAAAAGTTTGTTGCTGACGCTGCAGAAAGAAAAGATGGGAAAGAATACTTTGTCCTTGTTGGAAGACCATACAATAGCTGTGATCCAAGCATGACCTTCAGGCTGCCAAAGATACTCGATAAATATGGAGTTGTAGCATTGCCTATGGACATGTTTCCAGGAATGAATTTAGTGTTGCAGAATCCTAAATTCAGTGACAAGCATCCGAACATGTATTATTCTTACGGCCAGAAGATATTGGCATTGGCAGAATTATTGAAAGATGATGAGCATTTCGGCAATATCTTTCCTGTATATTGCACAAGCTTTAACTGTGGTCCTGATGCTTTCATAATTCCTTTGTTTGACAATGATTTGGAAGGCAAGTCCTGTCTTCGTCTTTCCTTTGACGAGCAGAGCGGAGAGGCGCACACAGTCACAAGAGTAGAGGCTTTCATCGACAGTCTGCAGGGAATAAGAAAGATAGGAAGGATTCCTAAGAAAAGGCATAGGAGTTTTCCGATAAGATATGATATTGATAATGAAGAAGACAGGGAAAGAACAGTTCTTCTTACACCTATGGATTATGGCGGAGGTCGTGTACTTCAATCCTTGTTCAGGGCTTCAGGCATTAAGACAGAAGTTGTAAGGCAAAGGACAAGGGACGATCTTAACAGAGGGCTTGAACTTTCAAGGGAAGATCAGTGTTTTCCTTGCGCAGAAACTTTCTCGCATCTGCTAAGAGAGATACAAGAAAGAGGACCAGAAGCCTGCGCAATGTTCCAGGGCGGTGCAGAAGGTCCCTGCAGGTATGGTCTGTATGAATTCTATCAGTCAATGATGCTCAGCAAGCTTGCAGATGAAGAAGGAAGGCCAGAAATAGCAGACATTCCTTTCCATACATTGAATGCAGAGACAGGATATGCAGTTGAGGGGATGCCTCCTATAATGAAAGCTGCTTTCACAGGCGCAGGCTACAGTGTGATCCGAACTTCTGACCATCTGAAGAAAAGCCGGAACATAATCAGGATGAGGGAACTTACAGAAGGAGATGCAGACGAAGTTTTCAGGGAGAGTCTTGACGAGCTGTGTGATGCGGTTGAAGCAATGCCGTTCTTCAAGGACAGGACAGAAGACATCCGGTTGAGGGATTTCTACAAGACAATATCTACTATCATCAATATTGCAAGAAAAAGCGGAGAAAAATTCTCGCGCATTCCAATCGATACTTCCAAGCCATTGATAAAGATCATCGGAGACGGGGAGATCTTTGTGAGATTATATCCTCCGAGCAACAAGTTCGTTGAAGATTATTTCAGAAAAAATCACGGACAATTGGTAGAGATCGCGCCAATATGTTATTGGCTGGATGCTACTGATTATTTTTACATGGAAGAGCTCAGGCAGAACCAGGACTGGAAAAAGATGAGGCCAGTAAAGATAAAGATGCTGTTCAAGCAGATAGTAGGTCACGTCATTGACAAGGCTTTCAGGAATGTGAGAGATTTCTATCATACAGCAGACGTAAGAGACATCATCAGGGCAGGGCAAGAGATCTTCAGGTGCGGATTGAAAGGAGAGGCAGTCATCACTGTAGGCGGTATTGATCTCGCGCAGAAAGAAGGTTATCATGGTGCATTGAACTTGTTTCCTTCAACTTGTATGCCTGGAACATTGGTTGACGGTCTGATACCTGAAATAAAGAGAAGTAATCCTGGCTTTCCGATAAAGAGTCTGGCTTTTGACGCGAGCGATCCGCCAAACCATGAAGACATTCTTGACGGATTCGCTTACCAGGTCAGGCGATACTATGAAGAATCTTTGAAAAAGAAAAGGAAACCTCACATGCATGCAGAAGATAGTTTTTGGAGAAGATACATTCCGGTTCTTGCTGACAGGGTAATTTTTCCGCAAAAACTTTAAAAAGTGTTCCTAATTTCTAGCACAGAATGATACAGATAGTGTTGGTGGAGCCAAAGACAGGGGGAAATATAGGTGCGATTGCCAGGGCAATGGCAAATTTCAATATGCAGAACCTAGTTCTTGTGAATCCTAAATGCGATCCTTTCAGTGAAGACTGCCTGAAAAGAGCAAAGCATGCAGTCGGTGTCCTGGACAGGATGAAAGTTGTTAATTCTTTGGACGAGCTTGACGCGGATTATCTTATAGGTACAACGAGCGCTCTCGGTGCAGATTATAATATTCCACGTTCTCCGATAAGACCGGACCTGCTCGCGCAGACTATCACAAAATTAAGAGAGGAAGAAGATGTCAAGATAGCAATAGTTCTTGGCAGGGAAGGCGACGGTCTTACAAACCACGAGGTCCTGTTATGCGATTTCATCGTGACAATTCCTACATTTCCAGAATATCCTGTCTTGAACATCAGTCATGCAGCGACAATCATCTTCTATGAACTTTTCAAGCAGACAGCAGACGAAAAGATAGACGAACACATACAATTCGCAACTGACAGTGAAAAGAAAGTCCTTTTGGAACTTGTCGACAAGCTTCTCAAATCCACAGAGTTCAGCACAGAAGAAAAACGAGAGACGCAAAGAAAAGTCTGGAAAAGATTGGTCGGAAAATCCTTCATGACAAAAAGAGAAGCAATGGCTCTTATTGGTTTCATGAAGAAGTTGGTTTAGAATTATCTTCTTTTTCTTTTTGTAAGGAAACTCTTTATTTTTGGGATTCCTTTTGCTTTTCCTTCAGGTCCCATCATGTAATAGGTTTTTTCGACTGCGCTTCCCCAGCTGTAATCTCCGTTCTCGGTCTTTATCTTATGGACTACTATCTCATTAAGCTATACTCCTTTTTTCAGATGATAATAGATAGAACGCATTGTGACAGCAGGAAAGACACTATTATAGACTTTACTGATGTCGTATCCATAACCTCTTTTGAGATGATACAAGATCTCGATTATGTTTTGTCTTATCTGTGATTTAACTGGTCTACCCCTCATACAAGTTTGAAAGAATATTTGATATTTAAATTTATTCTTTTCAATATTGAAAATAAACAGAAGGTTTTTATATGACTCTTTATCA
>JAHWIA010000022.1 GCA_019322855.1 Candidatus Woesearchaeota archaeon
TTTAGATGAAAAGGGTTGATGGAATGAAATTCGAAAGACTATTGTTTATAGTGGTATTACTGATAATCGCCATATTGATTAGTTCTATGGTTTTTGCACAATCAACAGATAGTGACGGAGACGGCCTTACAGATTCCCAAGAATTACAGCAGTATTTTACTGATCCGACTAATCCTGATACTGATGGAGACAGGATTAATGATGGTGCAGAGGTACAAAAAAATAGAAATCCTTTACAGCTTGATCTCAATAATATGTTGACAGGTTTGATGGCAGTTCCTACTATTGTGCAACCAGGGGCACAGTCAACTCTTACACTTACACTTACTGATATTGGAGATCCTTCTCTTACAAGCAACTATATACCAAATATCGCTGTAAATTTTGTGCTTTCCAATCCTAGCTTTGGAAGTTTGTCCACAACAACAGGAACAACGACCAATATGGGAACTGCTTCTACAACATTCACAGCACCTAATAGTACAGGTTCTGTCACTATAAGCGCACACGCAACTAACTTGAACAATCAATTGTTAGGAAGTGTTCTTGTCACTGTTTCCACGTCGACAGGAGTAATTACAACGCCTGGAGTAGGCACTGGAGTCATAACCACGCCTGCGCTAACAACAAATCCTAGAGCTTATTGGGTACAGGCAGGAACGTTTGACCAGTCCAAGTGCGGCAATGGCAAGCAGGACCCTGGCGAGGAATGTGATGATGGAAATAATGCAAGAGGAGATGGCTGTGATCCTTATTGTAGATTGGAATGTGGTAATGGGGTTAAAGATGCTGGAGAAGAATGCGGAGATCCAGGAACAAGAGGTTGTCCTCCTACTATGGAATGTGACAGTTACAAATGCAAGTGCATACCTAAACCTCCAGAGCCAGGAACAGGAAGATGCTGTGATGGTATGTTGACTCCGCCAGAAGAATGCGAACACGGAGCAGGCACCATGTCTATTCCGCCATGCCTTCCTTTCTTTGATGCTGCAACCTGGAGCAGGATAGAATGTCCTCGGCAGACGTGCAAGTGTTCAAACAGGCAAGATCCGCCACAGCCATTCAGTGCATATTGCGGAGACGGATACATACAAATGGGTTTAAATGAAGAGTGCGATGATGGCAATAAGATTAGCGGGGACGGATGCGGTTATCCTAGCTGTCAGATAGAATATTGCGGAGACGGTATCCTGCAATTGGGATGGAGGATTGCAGTTCCGCACACACCGCCATATATTTTCTGGAACATGTCAGAGCAATGCGAACCGCCAGGAGCGCCTGGTTGCGATATGTTCTGCCAGTTGAATGGAACTAACATGACGAATCAGACTAACAGAACACCTACTCCACCACCAACACCGCCGCCACCGCCAGTAAACAATACTTGTCCTAATATGACAGGCGTGCAGATAAGCGATCCTGCTTTTGTTTCTACTAACATAAGTGCGAATGCTTCTGGCTTTAATGATCCTGACGGAGATAATGCAAGTTTCAATTATGTGTGGTATAGAAATGGAGTTATGGTTGAAAATTATACTATCCAAAGTCCAATAGGTTACTATCATGGAAGTCAGACAAGGGGTGATATCATAACTGTAGTTGTACAACCGTATGACGGCTATTGTTACGGTAATTTTGTGACAGACAGTGTGGTGATAGGAAATCAGCCTCCTAAAGTTCAATTATTTAATGACGGCCCGAAATGGTGTGGCAGTGATTTCACACTAACTGCGAATGGAACAGATGAAGATGGAGACACATTGTATTATTTCTTTAATTTCGGCGATACTTTCACAGGCTCTCCTCCTCCGCCACCGCCAGTTCCTGTTAATATAACAGTACCTACGCCTCCGCCGATACATTGCGTGAATAATGTTTGGGATGTTAATGAGTCTGATATTGATTGTGGAGGAGATTGTTATACTTGCCCTCCATTGCCTAACTGTCCAACTTGCAATTCTTGCTGGGACAATAATGATTGTACATCAGGCACGTGCATAATGACAAATGCCTTGCCATTGCCTGCGACAGATCCTGTAACTAATATAACTTACAACACGACAGCGCAGATAAGACAGCTTGGAGGACAGAGCTGGATAATTCCATACCAAGGACAGTGCGCGCCAATACTTCCGCCGCCACCGCCACCTCCAGGAAACGTTACTAATCTCTTACCGCCTGCGCCTGTAGGAGGAAACTATGATAATCTTTATCTGACAATAGGTAATCAAACTTATCTTCTGCCATTGCCGCCGCCGTTGTTGGTAAACGGATCTTCTGGAAACGTGACAAATGTAACGAACACTACAGGAGGAGTAAATGTAACTTGGTCAGGCTATGGAGTGAATGTGACTTACTTAGGCCTTCAGACTGTCACAATAAACATTCCGCCGTTTGGTAACATTACTATCACAGTGTATGTCGCAATAATAAACGGACAGACGTATTACTTCCCTCCAACATACCAGCCATACATACCGCCGATGCCGCCAGGAGGAGTTACTCCTATGAGTACGAATAATGTCATAACGCATAAGTATAATACTACTTTGGATCATACATTCTATACGGCAACTGTCTATGTATTTGACGGCACATCATTTAATATGGACACCACTTTGGTAGAGGTATTCTGCAACAATGCCACTTTCGGCTGTGCACCTCCAGAAAATCTTGTCGCGTTCCTTGACGACGATCTTAGTTCTGTCAACTTGAGCTGGTCTGCGCCTGCAAGTTCGCCATATCCTATATCAAATTACATTATCTGTCCTGTCGGCAGTTTGAACAGCACGACAGATGTTTCATCAAGTTCTCCTGAATTCATGGCAGCGTGCAACCAATTTGGTCTCACGCTTCCATCAACCCTTACTGAATATAAAGATGTTAATGCGCAGTACTATCCTGAAAGATACTATAAGGTGATGTCATTGTGCACAGATCCTGTGCCAGGCGCGCCTTCTGCAAGTGCAATGACCTCTGATACTGTAGGAAAGTATGAAATCCCTGTCTATGCAAGCGACAAGTTCAATGAAGTTAGTCTGCCGCTAGAACCGTATTATAATTCTGTCCATGAAGTCTTCAAAACTATCGGAACAGGAATGGGCAGCAATAATGCACAGTACAGTCCGCCTGATTTTGTCTTCTGCGGTGCACAGGACTTTATCGGAAATTATGACGAGATAAGAACATTCAGCATGACAGACTTCCTGAACTCTATATCCAATGGAGAGACAATACAACAAGCTACGATTGATGCGAGCAAATTATACGATCCAGTAGCAGACTGTAGATTGTATTCTTACGCAGATGTTTACGATATGTACACTGCGAGTCTTGGTGAATTGTACGCTGTCAAAGTCACTGCGGACGGCACCTTGATCAATGTAGGAGATTTTGTCACTAGCACAGATCTCAACATGGAAGAGACAGATGTTTATTTCAGGGACAATTGGTTCGGTTATCCTTTGACTTATGCCCTGAATACTGTAGCAGCATTGATCAGCGACGATGAACAGTCAAATCCATTCAATCAAAGTTATACCAAGATAAAACACTTCAATGTGAAAGCCTATGAAGATGCGCTGGCACAGAACATGTCTGTCACACAGGCAGAAGTTATCGCGAATGAAGATTATGTGCCTAATCTGCCTGCGAACCTGACGCAGGCATTGGCATTACAGCAGTTGATGCCTGGCAAAGGATACAGACTAGAGATGGCAGATGCAGATGTGTTGGAAATGAACCATAGAGGTAATAGTTAGAATGAAAAATAAATTCGTGTTCGGACTTGCGATATTGTTTTTATTAGTCATGGTTCTGCAGGTAAGTGCGGTTTGTGACACTAAATTTGTAAGATACTATGGTGGATGCGAATTCGACGGAGACATAAAGGTTTATGATTCGCAAAACAATCTGATAGTCACAGATTTGTATGGCGCGAACAGCGGCTGTTTCAATAATTATTTCACAATACAAGTTCCAGGAGGAGACGAGGAAGATTGTATGGTGAAGACCGGAGAAACAATAAGATTTGAATTGAACACTAACGAGCTTGCGAGGACAGAATGGGAAGCACATCCTTCAGTGGTCAACCTCAATCTTGGAGATGTGGAAGTTCCTCTTGTATCTCCAGAGAAAAAAGGTTATGTCTTGTTCGTCATAACAATTCTAGCCATAATCATAATTTTCATAATATTGTATGGTGCATATCATCATTATAAGAAAATTCATGGAAGAAGATAAATTAAGAATTAAGAAACAATAAGAAAAGAAAAATGAAATCAAGGAACAGGTTCGGACTTGGAATGATTGTTTTCCTAGTCATGTTTTTCGTGCTAGGCATGTCAGTAAGTGCAGTGTGCGAGAAAACAGTTGTTTATTCAGGACTGTGCGGTCCGGACGGAAGTCTTGATGTTTATGATATGAACGGAACCTTGCTGAAAGCGTCAGCAGCAGGCAATTTCAGTGGGTGTTATAGAGGTGTTTACAGTATAGAAATTGGAAGCGGAGGCGCAAGTTGTGTCATAACGCCTCTTCAGTATCTTGATTTCAGGATAAATGATGTGAGCGTCGCTAATCCTCAATGGGACGGCATAGATTATACAGTGAACTTGAACATAGGAAGCTGGCAGCCACCATCGCCACCGCCAGATGATGGCGGAGATGGAGGAGGCATAATCTATAGAGGAGGCGGCGGAGGCGGAGGCGGTAGAGGCAGAAGAGGACAGGCCACTACTATTTTTGCAGAAGATATTGAACGAAACATTACTGCATTGTGTTCCAATGGCATAAGAGATTTCGGAGAAGACGGCATTGACTGTGGAGGTTACTGCCCTAATGTTTGCCTGACTTGCTTCGACGGCATCATGAACCAGGGCGAGGAAGGTGTTGACTGCGGAGGTCCGTGTGCAGCAATATGCCCTACTTGCTTTGACGGAATCATGAACCAGGACGAGGAAGGCATTGATTGCGGCGGTCCTTGCGAACCTTGTGTAAAACCTATTGTTGAAATACCTAAAGTAGAGAAGCCTTCTGTATTATGGCTTTGGATATTGATATTGATCATTATCGGAGCATTGATCGGCGTATTGGTATATGAACTTAGACAGCATAAAGAAATAATGGGCATGTTTTCAAAGAAACCAAAGACACTAGCGCCGCCAAAAGCAGGCGCGCCTAGAAAGCCGATAAGCTTCACTGTCGCCAAACCTGTTGCAAAAGCGCCGATAACAACGCCTGTAACAAAACAAGAAGTCAACAAACTGATTTCAGACGCTTATGTGAATTTGGACAAGAACAATATGTCAAAGGTCCATCAGTTGATCGATGAGATAAGCAACAAATACAAACAACTTAAACCTGCTGACAAGCCAGAGATTTACAAACGATACATCGATCTTTACAAATTAGTAAAAAAGAGGATTTAGGTGAAAAGTAGATGGATGAAATAAGCAAACTAAAGCTTGATCTTTTAAAGGGTTATATCAAAGAACTGAGGCTACAGGGCTATAATCCCGCTGAAATAAAGAAATCATTGATAAAGAACGGCGCGCCCAGAAATCTAGTCAATGAAGCATTGAAACAGCTGCCTAAAACCATAACTAAACCTAAGATTCCTAAATTATCAAAGATAAAAAAGCCTAAGCGTGAAAAATTAGTCAAACCAATAAAACCGATCAGGCCTGCCAAACCTTCTAAAATGGCAAAGCCTGCGAAAGCATTGAGGCTGGAAGAGCAGATAATATCAAAAGCAGAATCTATTGAAGAAAAAAAGCACAAGCCTAAGAGATTCTTCTGGGGCGGGAAAAAGGTAGAGAAGAAACCAAAGAAACTTCCTAAGCTTAAGAAGCCTAAACCTGCTCCAAAACCTGTATTAAAACCAGTGAAAAAACCTGTGACCAAACCGGTCAAACCTGCAGTGAGAAAACCTGTAAGATTAACTCCTAAGCATAAACATCATGTGACTTGGTACATCTTGGTCATTGTGATTATTGCCTTGCTAGGTCTTTTATATTTCTTTATGATGCCGACAAATTGCGGTGATGACAGTGCTTGTTTCATTGAGCTGGCGAATAGCTGCGATAATGCTGTCTTGGTCAAGACTATTGAGACTGCAAATTACAAGTTCAGCACTAAAAATTGTGTTCTTGAAAAGGAGATAAAAAGTTTCACAGCAGAAGAACCAGATGCAGTAAAGAGATTGTTTACAGGCCTGAGCATGGAATGTCCTTATGAAGAAGGGAAATTTGACGTAAATCTCATAAATAGCCTGACGGGCGGGATGGACAAGTGTTCTGGCAAGCTGAAGGATACTGTTCTTGAGGTGAGAAGAACAGGCAGAACATGAAAAAAACCGTAATAATAATATTCATTATAATTGTTCTTTTTGCTTCTGTACATTTTGCATTATTTCTTGACGATGTAGATGACTTGACGAGCGCAACTACCATTGATAGCAATGAACTGGTTTGTGAACAAGAAAATAGCAATAAAGTGAAGGAACAAAATAAAACAGAAGAAGATTTCTATGACTATCTTTAGTTAATAATTTGCACCGTAATATTTAGTGCCTGGAGTTAGTATCTGCTGCCAATTGTTCTCGCAAGGGCCTGTTGAATAGCTTTCCATACTCTCTTTCTTGCCTGACTGCTTGCAGCTATAATAGCAGGAACTGATGAATGTCTTTCCTTCTGCGCAAATCAAGCTGCTAGGTGTTGTTCCTGGCGCCACTCCGCCTTCGTTCATCCAGGAAGGAGGCGTACACATGTAACATTGCGAGCAGCCGCATACAGGCGCACCAATAAAATAAGTGGTTCCGCTACAATAAACATCTTCTGTGCAAGTAGTTGGTGTAGGAGCTGGAGCTGGCGTTGAAGGTGTCGGTGCTGGAGGAGTAGGTGCTGCTTCTGAGCCTGATGAAGTAGAAGATGTAGTCGGACATGTTGCAGGCGGTGTTGTCCATTCTGGATAGTCTGCAGGTATGTCGACACATTCACAGTCCTGGCCAGCAGTTTGTTTCAGCATTTCTCCTTCTTCGCATTCAAGTGTGCAATCGTCAGAGATGCATGCACAGTATTTTGTGATGAAGTAATCATCAGGACATCTTATGTCGCAACCTTTCATGATGCACATTTTCTCATAAGTGTCCCAGTAGAAGCCTGTAGGACAGCACTGCTGCTTACAGTCTGAGATAAGCTGAATTGTTATGTAAGAAACAGGATCCTTTATATTTCCTGCGCAGTCTTCATAATCTATCACTTCTAACTTAAGCTTTAAAGGATAACTTGCCTGTGTTGCAGGAGCAAGGCATTGCACACCTAAAGTGAAAGGTTCTTTTGCCTGGCCTCCTTTTAGTGTGACGGATTGTGGAAGTTCCATGAACTTGCCGTTCTTTTCAATCGCAACTTTGAATAAGTCTTCATCTAATTCTATAACAGTAATGTCATAATCTCCTGCGACATATTCATCCGTATCAATACATAATATATCCAGTGTCAAAGGAATCTCTGTCCATTCTGGAGCCGGTTTTACATTAGTGGTTGGGATTCCGGTCTCTTCTGGGTCACAGATTGTATCGCAAACACCGCCACAGTCAACCCCTATTTCACCCTCATCCTTTTCTCCATTTTCACATTTATCATATGAATCCAGGCATTCGCAGGTCGCCAATAAGCCGTCTGCTCTTACATTCTTGTAACCTTCTGGGCAAGTTTGCCCTGTGATCTCTTCGCATTGCTCTTCTGTGTACGGCGGTTCGTCCGGGTATTCCAATGGGGGCGCCTCCTCTGGTTCCGCTTCTTCAGGTAATTCTTCAACAGGTTCTTCTGGTGCCTTGCATGTTGTGATACCTTCGACAACAACAGGATACGGTCCTGTATATTTTTCCAGCAAGATATTGCCTGCTTCGTCTGATTCGTATTTTCCTATCAATAAAGGCTCGCCTTCTGGTCTTTCAACTGTGTACGGACCAGTTTCAGGTTCTAGGCCCACTATCACAGTATCTCCTTCATATTCCATATAACAAGGATTCTCAGGTGTTGGTGCGCCTATTACTGCTGCGAAATTAACCTGCGGCACTTCCAGTGCTTTTTTCATGGCATTTGTCACCATGGGCGTAGATATGACACTGTCATCTTCTGCAATCCTTACCAATCTTGTCAAAGCATAAACCATTGCTGCGGCCTGTCCTGCAGGAGAAGGGCTTCCTTGGAAAACGAGCCTGTGAAAGGGCTTTTCTTTTGGTCCTGTTTTTGATTCTTGCTGGGCAAGAACTTCAGCAGGAAATATAGAAACAAGCATGAGCACGATTAGCATAAAGACAAGATATTTTTTCATCATATCACCTTAATGAGTGAAACAATAAAATTAGATATTTAAATCTTTCTGATAGAACAATAGTAAAATAAAAAATAAAACAGAATTTAAGGATCCACTGCGATCAAAGTAGAGACTGTTGGTGTTGTGTATCTCAAGCTTGATCCTGGGCACGCTCCTGGCGGAACATTTGTTACTGCTGCAGTCACTGTGAAAGACGTCTCAGGGTATGGTCCTGGTGGATTGAAGTATGCTGTTATTGAAGTCTGTGCCTTTCCTTCTGCATCTGTATTCTGTGTCTGAGGATTTGGCGTGAATATCAATCCTGGTTCGTCACTTGCCATTGTGAATGTATAAGTGGCTCCGCTGACTGGTGTTCCATCCTCGCATAGAAGCTCGCCTGATAGAGGAATGCTCACAGGATTTGTAGGATCTTTTCCAACTGTAATCCTTGGAGGTTCTGGCGCTTCTGGCTCTGGTTCCGGTTCAGGTGCCGGCTCAGGCTCTCTTGGAGTTCCTGGACCTGGACTTGGTCCTGGTTTCTCTGTTGGAGGCAACTCTGTCGGAGGAATTTCTTCTGGCGGGATCTCTCCAGGTGGCATTTCTGTTGGAATTCCTTCCTCTTCTGCAATCACTGCTCCGAATACCAAAGTAGGAGCTTGGAATGTGACCTTTGGCAGGATCTTGCCAACCAAGACTAAAACATTGCCTTCTTCTACTGCAGACCTCTTGTAATCGAAAAACGTAAGGAAGAATAGTGTTGCAGTCCTTGCAGGTTCTGGCTCTCCAAGTATGAAATAGCCAATATTTGGCATGCCTTCTTCTTTCTCATCTGCCTGAGCTACAACAAAACTAGAACACATGATAATGAATGTCAAAAATATTGTACAGATAACCAACCTTCGCATGAATATCACCTATTAGCTTTTTAATAAGAAAATGATTCTCTTATATATAAACATTTCTGGCTATAATATGTGCATAGTGTGCTTCGCAAGAAGCAGCTTTTACTGTTTATACGAGTTATTGTTATTAGAATATTACATTAATTGCTACGCTAGACACAATACACATACTGGCTATTATTATAGCAAGATTTATAATCGGTCCTGGCTTTTTCCATGATATGAAATACTTGGATGGAAGTTTTCTGGAAGGGGGGGGACAGATCTGCAGGAATGCACTGGCCTTGAGCACCTTGACTGGTGAATCGTTTAAGATGGATAAGATCCGTCTAGGCAGGAAACAGCCAGGGCTGAAACAGCAGCATCTTACTGCAATCAATACATTGAAAGAATTGTGCGATGCAAAGACAAATCCTGTTAAAGTAGGAAGTGTCCAGCTGGATTACGAGCCAGGACTGTTGAAGTCAAAATCCATGACAGTAGACATAAAGACAGCAGGAAGTACTACGCTCTTATTGCAGGCAATATTGCTGCCTTTGAGTTTTGGGAGCAGGTCATGCACTATTTCCTTGATAGGGGGCACAGATGCAGCGTGGAGCCAGCCATTTGACTATATGAAAGAAGTTTATTTTCCCCACCTTTACAAGTTTGTGAAAAAACTTGACATCAAATTATTGAGAAGAGGATATTTTCCAAAAGGAGGGGGGAAGATTGAACTTTCAGTAAGCCCGAAGTTCAAGAGAAAGGATTTTTCAGATTTTTCAGATTTTGTGAAAGAAGTGCACCAGAATGTTCCTAGGATAGATCTGATGGAAAGAGGGAAAATCATCCAGATAAAAGGAGTTGCTCATTCTGCGCAGGAGCTTGCAAAGAGAGAAGTTGTAGAAAGGATGGTAGAGAGAGCGAAATTTTCTTTAAAGTCTTTGGATGTTCCTGTAAATATAAGACAGGAGTATAGCCAGACGCATTCTACTGGCTGCGGCATCACTTTATGGGCGGTCTGTTCCACTGATGAAGATGAATTGAGCATGATCAATCCAGTAAGACTAGGTTCTGACAGTCTTGGCGAACTCAAGAAGAGTGCAGAGAAAGTAGGAGAAGAAGCTGCATTGAGGATGATGGCACAGTTGAAACTGAATGCGCCTGTTGACAGATATCTTGGAGACGGACTAGTGCCATGGCTGATGTTCGGAGGCAAGTATAAAGTGACAGAAGTGAGCAAGCATTGCAAAACCAATGTATGGACCACTAATCACTTTGTCAAGAACAAGGTTGAGCTTGAGGACAATATTGTGAGCTGTGAATTTTGATTGAATTCTCAGAAAGGTTTATATACCAAAATAACACTAGCGTGTGTATGGCAGACAAAGATGGTGTTAGGAAAGTATTGTTCATCGTAGGATTTCTAGTGTTCGTTTTCATCGCAGTCACTGTATTTAATTTTGCAAGCGGTGGCGGAAGCGAATTGGTTGATGCCACAGGTTCACAGCTTTATGACCTTCCTACTTCTTTCAGCTCTTATTCATTGATTTATATCTTTATGTTCGTGATTCTGG
>JAHWIA010000023.1 GCA_019322855.1 Candidatus Woesearchaeota archaeon
CAAATCATTTTCATAGAACATTCCGGAAACCAAAGGTTCTCTGATCATATTAGCTCCTCATAGCATTCAATAGCAAAAATAATCCCGCGGCAATAAGAAGTACATTGATGACTATGGCAGGCAATTGCAATTCAAATCCTATTATTCCATACTGATTCAGCAAAGGCAAAACACCAGCAGCAATCACTGCAAGAGCTATGATCACGCTTATCAGTCTCAAAGTGTTTGTCCTCTTTTTTTGCGCTTGAATATCATCTAATGTTTCTGCGACAGCCATAGAAAATGAAGAGAATTTGTCATTTAAATATCTATCCATAAAACCGCAGAGTTTATAAATAAATCACTGTTTCTGTGAACCAGCGCGCCGGTGGTCTAATGGCTATGACAACGGCCTTCCAAGCCGTTTATCCGGGTTCGAATCCCGGCCGGCGCATTTATTTTTGGGGGAAAGATGTTCAAGACAAAAGAGAATTTTGCAGAATTGAAGGACCAAATAGAGAAACTAGCTTCTAGCATCCAAACTTTGAACCAAAGGATCGATACTTTAGAAGAGAATCACAGGACTGGCTTCAACACTGTTGTTGACCAGATACAACAGCTGGAGACAAATAAGGAAAGCGCCTTGTCAGAGTTCAAGGATAATCTAGGGGACATAAACAAGCTGAAGAATAAGTTAGAGACGAATATCAACGCTCTTATTCTTATCAAAGACAATATAAAGAATAATCTCATCAATGACATGAAGAAAGAGATAGAAAAAGAAGTAAAGGCCATCAATGACGAGACTGTGAAATATTTTGAATTGAAGAAAGACATCAATGAATCTTCAAAGATCCTTATTGATTTCAAGAGCCACGTCATCAAGTTGAACCAGATAAGCGAGCAAATCAAATCTGCAGATTTCGAACTTGCAAAATATTACAAGAACATAGAAGATTCTAACTCTGAGAAATTAAGACTTATGCAGGAAGTTGACAAGATGCGAGGTCTGGTCTCGAGAGAACGAAGAAGGAATCGTTGATTAAATCATAAAAATCTAAAAACAAGATTTCTTGTCACATAAATCTCAAGGAATGCTCCCAATACTATTAGCGCTATCGCGACTATCAACAGCAAAAGACTGTCTCTCGCAACATTCTTGAATGGCTTTCCCATGAAACCTTCTTTATAGAATGCATAGCTCAATACTCCGCCTGCGATAGCAGCCAGCAGAAAGCCCCCTACTTCAGGGATCATGTGCAAGAAAAACAGAAATACTATTCCAGAGAATGTGCTTACTGTGTCTCCAATATACCTGAACAACAGCAAGATAAAGCTAGCAAATACGCTCGCATTGAAAACTATCAAGAATATCGCGCCTGCGCCATAGAACAAGGACAAGATAAAACAGATAGCAAGCACCAAAAGATTAGCGCCCAATATCGAAAGGAACTGGTCAAAGCCTAAATTAACTTCGCTAGAAGCAAAGTCCTCTATAGATGCTTCTGTGATTCCTTCCTGTTTTGTGAGATAATTTAATTGATATTGGAAATTATTGTCAAAATCAGAAGAAACCGCACCTAAAACAAGATATCCTGCCAATATCCCAAGAAAAACAAACAAGTAGATCTTGAATACCTTTTCATGCGTCTTGAAGAAATGCTTCATACCATATTTTCGCTCTATCTTTTCCTCCATCGCAAGCAACTTCACCAGAGACGGCACCAGCAATAAAGTACAAAGGAAAAGCATTGCAATGGATATAGTTTTTCCGAAGAAGAATCTGCCGACAAAATATCCAATGAAAACAAAAGCAAAAGAAAGACCGAATGCATAATAACTCTTATTGGCTATTGTCTTGAATGATAATACCTGCTCTAATACCATGATCATTCCTCGTCATCGAACAAGAAATTATGCTCATTGCGCGGTTCTGCGATATTTTCTGATTTTTCTTCTGCACTGCCGAAATCATTGCTCAGATCCTTTTTCAGTTTCTCATTAAAGAATGCTTCTTTTTCCATGTCTTTCTTTATCTTTTCTTCTTCTTTTCTTTTGAACTTAAGTTTTGGGAATTTTGAGAAGCCCAATGCAAACAATGAGAGCACGATCACCAGCAGTACGAACAAACCGGCGAACTTGAACAGTCCGCTGCTGAAGAAACTTGTAGCCTTGCCTATTCCCTGAGTCTCTTCCAGATCGCTCTGTTCATCAACATCATCTTCCACAGGAGGTTCTTCTTCAGGTTCAGATTCTTCTTCTACTTGCTGGTTCTCTCCTCCGCTGCTTTCAGATTCCTGCGCATCACTGTAAACAGGCTGCGGCTGTGAAGACGAGTGTGTCATGAAGCCATGGCCAGTATTTCCTCCTGTATTAGAACCGCCGCCAGAGCCGGATGAACTGCTTGATGTTCCTGTATAAGGTACGAGCTCGAAAGTATCCTGTTCACTACTGGAATATCCATTAGTATCTGTTGCTGTCACAGTATAAGTATAATTTCCTAACACAGATCCAGAGTTAGTGCTTACTGTTTTTGTATATACGTCTCCATTCTTGTCCATATTGAATGTTGTTGAGCCAAATTGGCCAGTAACAGTTGCAACTCCGCTCGGATCTGTGACAGTCGCTTCTATTGTGAAATCCGTGCCCCTTTCTACTTCAATAACATCTGTAAGCAGTATGTCAGGACCTGATGTGTCGATAATATTTATTGTTCTTTGTGCAGAGCTTGCTGCATTGTTGACCTCATCTTCGCACACAATATGCCATGTATGATTTCCCAGCGCCAACAGGCCTAAGATATCCACAGTTCCCTGGCTCACTGTTTCACTAACTTCTGCAGAACCGTCAACATATACTGTACAATCAAGATTTGTTGCATAATTATCAGTCAGATTGAATACAAAATCAACATGAGCATCCAAAGTAGCTCCGTCTGCAGGAGAAATTAACAAGATGCTTGGTGCTGTCCTGTCCACTATGAATGTATAGATTTTTGTCACACTATTCCCTACGTGATCTGTTGCCTGGAAAATCACAGTATTGCTTCCTTCTGGCCAGCTCACAATGTCATTCACATTAGGATTGCTGCTCACCTGCGCCACTCCATAATTATCAGTTACATTAACATTGAATATAGTGCTGTCAGATATTGTGCTTCCATTGGCAGGAGAAATAAGCTCTAAGCTTGGTGGCGTATTATCAAGTATGAAATTTCTTGTTCCGCTCTCTCCTTCCAGCCCCACACTATCCCTGCACCGAACTTTCCATTGATAAGTTCCTTCACTATATGAAGAGAAGTCCATACTCACTGTCGCAGTCTCGCTGTTATTAACATCAACAGTAGACACAACATCTCCATCAACAAGCAAGTCACAGCTCAATACAGAAGCAAGATTGTCTGTTGCAGTGAAAGAGAAATCAGCATTGGTCCCAAGATATGCGTCATCAGCTGGACTGGAAAGTGCGACAGTTGGCGCAGTTCCGTCAAATCCTACTGTACCAGAAAGCTGGCTTTGTTCTCCGCCCTTGTTTGTTGCTGTAAATGTGAAACACAGATTATCTCCTTCATCATAATTGCTCACATCAATTGTGCTGTTGCAATCATCTCCTTCGCAGTCTAGATTTTCCTGATTATTACTGCTGTTCGAACCGCAGTCATCCCATGAAAAACTCACAGAACTGACGCCTGTCTCTGGGTCTACCACATTAGCATGTATCAATTGTGAAGGATTGTTCGCCCTAAGGTATCCTCCGTCAGAAGGATTTGTATTTGTTATTACAGGCCCTGTCACATCATTGGTTATCAAGATAGGGACCACAAAAGTGATGTCTGTGCCGTCAGTGAACCTCGTATCTATACTTATATTTCTTGCATCGTCTGCAGATACTACTGGCACTGTTGCATTGAACATGAATAATGCGCTCTTGACATTGCCTTCGATCGAACCGTCTCTCCATTCGACATGGACAGCAGTATGATTCTCTGACCAGCCAGTGAACTGCTGGACTGCAGTGATTGTGAAGTCTGGCAAAGTTGTTTCAATTTCATTTATAATCTTTGAACTGTACAGATTGCTTATATCTATCGTGAAAGGTATAGTGTTTGCTTCATAGAATGTTTGTGGCGAAAAAGTCGCTCCTGTCGCTGCAACTATGCCTATACTTAATAATAAAGAAATCAATACTGTAATTAGCAAACAAAACCTCTTTTTGCTTATTGTCCTCACCTCACACTGTACTTTACAAAAGAAACAGGGGTATATAAATATAACGGAAATTAACCTGGATTCATATTGAACTACAATAGGATTTATAAATAAAGCCGTATTAAAAATACCAAAATGGCAAAGGAAAACGTATTAGTGATTTGTGCTCATTCAGACGATCAGATATTCGGGCCAGGAGGAACTATTGCTAAATATGCCAAACAAGGGATCAATACAATCACCATTATATTCACAACAGGAGAGAGCAGTCATCCTCATTATAAACCAAGAGTTGTCACAAAGATGAGGATGGAAGAGACTCTAGAAGCGAATAAGACCATCAAAGGAGGCGATGTAATTTTCTTTGGTCTGTCAGAAGGTAAACTTTACAAGGATGTTGTTAGCAAAAAAATCAAGCCTAAGATAATCTCCCTTATCAAGAAATACAAACCGTCAAAGATATTCACGCATAATCCTGACGATCCTCACATAGATCATAAGGATGCTTACAAAGTCACCATGGAGATAATAGACAAGATCAATTACAAAGGAGAGGTTTACATATTTGATGTCTGGAATCTATGGAATATCAGGAAAAGAGACCTGCCAAGACTGTACGTAGACATTTCTGATACCTTCAAGCTGAAGATCAAGGCATTGAAGTGTTTCGAGAGCCAGGTAATCAACGCATTGCTTCCTTTGTTGTGGAGTGTCTATGTAAGGGCGATTATCCACGGAATTTTCAATCATTGCAAATATGCAGAAAGATTCTACAAGATAAGATGAAAAATTTATTGATAGCAAGCGACAGGTTCCTTCCAGAAAAGAACGGTCTAGTAAGATTCCTCCAGGAAATCATTCCATTCATGCAGAACAAATACAATATTTCTCTCTTGATACCTAAGACAGACAAGTTTGAAAATAATACAGGAATTGATCTTGAAAAAATAAAAACCATAGACCTGCCAACTCACAAGTTTCAGGTTGCAGACTACACTCCTCCAAAACTTAAATTAAGCAAGATCAAGAATGCCATACGTAACGCAGAGATCGTATGGATCAATAGCTGCGGCATTATCGGGCTGACATCATTGCATTATGCTAAAAAATACAACAAACCTACTTATGTCTATACGCACTGCCAAGACTGGGATCTTGTCCATCAAAGTATAAAAGTCCCGCGGTACATCGGAAAGATATTCAGAAAAATCGCATTATTTGTATTAAAACGATACTATAACCGGTCTACATTGATGGTGCCGTCAACATTGCTGGGAGAAAAGCTCTCAAATCTGGGATTCAATTCTGAAAAAATAGTGGTCCCTTTGGGAATAGATAAAAACAAGTTCAGGCCTGCCACTGAGAACGAAAAATTCATAGCTAAACAAAGATTGAAATTAGATAATAAATTGGTCATAGGCTATATCGGAAGAATCGCACTGGAAAAGGATCTTGCGACTTTGAATGATGCATTCAAAATTCTAAAGAAAGAATTGAAAAAAGACATCTCGCTGATGTTAATAGGAGACGGACCCGGAAAACATAAAAGAATCTTTGAAAAGGACATTTTAATTACAGGTTATGTGGAAAATGTCCACGAATATCTTAAAGCTGTTGATATCTTTGTCCTGCCTTCTTTGACAGAGACCAGTTCTCTAGCCACAATGGAAGCAATGGCGAGCGGGATACCTGTAGTTACGACAAAAGTAGGAAGCATACCGAATTACATAAAAGACATGGACAATGGATTGTTTTTCGAGGCAGGGGATGCAAATGATCTCGTCTCAAAATTGTTCACTTTAATTATCAATAAAGAAATGTACAATAGTATCAGTAAGAATGCTCACGAGACAATGAAAGATCTGAACTGGGAAAATACTGCTTCTCTGATTGATAAGGAATTAGAAAAATAAAAAGGATTAGATCAAGCTTAAAGCTCTAAAGAAGTTACATTGCTTATGCCGTCTTCATTCATACTTATTCCATAAAGATTGCTCGCTTCTGAAATCACTGCGTCGTTGTGCGATATGACGATGTATTGTGCCCTGTCACAGTAGCTTCTTATCAATTGGGCCAGTTTCTCGCTGTTATGTTTGTCAAGAGCAGCATCCACCTCATCCATTATGTAGAATGATGCAGGATCGTGCTCCTGGATCGCGAATATGAATGCCAATGCTGTAAGTGTCTTTTCTCCGCCGCTAAGGCTCTTGATGTCCATGAATTTCTTGGCGCTCAACTTTACTTTTATCTCCACACCTTCTTCAAAAGGATTCTCTGGATTCTCTAGCTCAAGATATGCCTGTCCTTTTCCTGTCAACCTGCTGAAGAAGTCCTTGAATATGTCATTGACCACTGCGAAAGTTTTCATGAAGATAGCTTTCTTGCTCGTCTCGATCTCTTCTATAAGCTTAAGAACATCTTCTTTCTCCTTGCCAAGAATCTCTTTCTTTTCAAGAAGCTTCTCATATTCCTTGTATACATTATCATAAACTTCCAATGCCCTTAGGTTGACATTGCCGATATTCTCTTTCTTTGCTTCATATTTGTTTATTGTTTTTTGCAATTCCTGCAGGTCTGTCTTGCTCTTGAAGATCTCGACACCTTCATACTGTTCAAACTCCTTCTCAAGACCTACCAGTTCTGCCTTATACTTGGTCTTCTCTAGATTGAGCGCGTTCATCTTCTGCTCTACTCCTTTTATGGTGATGTCTTTCTCGTCAACCTGTTTCTCCAGTTTCTGGACTGCTTTTGAACATTTGTCTCTTTTCTCAAACAACGCCTTGAATTTTTGATAGAACTGCGCAGCATTCTTTTCATTAACCTTCAAATCTTGGGCCTGTTTCTTGATTTTCTCATTCAATTGGCTTATCTGATCCTTGAAACTTTCTTCTTCTTTCTTGTTCTGCTCAAGGATAGACATGGCTCTCTTAACATCCGGCCCCAATATTGTTTTAATTTGAGCATCAAAGTTACCTTTTGAACTTTCAAGCTTGATCAGGCTTTCCCTGAGTTCTGTTTTCTTTTCTTCAAATGCACTCAATTGAGCAAGCACTGCAGGATTCTGTATCTGGTTTATCTTATTCCTTAATTCCTGTCTTTTTATCTTTAATTGCGCAAGTTCCTTGTTCTGATTGCTTATTCTTTCTATAAATTCTTCAGCTTTCTTATCGACAAGTTTGATCTGCTCCCTCAAGCTCTTTTTCTTGTTCTTGAAATCCCCAAGATCATTGCCTTCAATATGCAATGATTTTTCTAGCTTGATTATCTCTCCTTCTGTATTCGCCTTTTCTGTCCTCAATTTTGTGATCTTTTCGTCAAGCTCTGCTTTTCTTTTGTGGAACATCTGCATCTTGCTCTGCAGTTCAAATACTTCCTGCTGGAGCTCATCTATACCAGAAGCAAGTTCCTTCTCCTTGAATCCTATGCCTTTCTTTCTTTGCTGATAACCGCCCCTCATAGCTCCGCTGACCTCCATCATATCGCCGTCAAGAGTGACCATCCTGGCAGAACCAACCCCTATCTTTCTTGCAGTTTGTATATTATCGACAACAACAGTGTCAGAAAGAACATAATTAAAGACATTCTTGAATTTATTGTCAAACTCGACCAAATCGACTGCCAAGCCATGACTGCCCTGCTTTTTGGCGACATCTTTCGCACTCTGGGAAGGGACTTTTGCTTTCAATTTGTTAAGAGGCAGGAATGTTGCAGTTCCAAGTTTGTTTTGCTTAAGATATTTGATACATTGAGCAGCAACAGCATCAGTCTCAACAACAATGCTCTTGATCCTTGCTCCGCCTGCGATCTCAAGAGCAAGACCGTACTTATTCTTGACCTTCCCAAGTTCAGATACCAATCCGTGGATGCCCTTTATTTTTTTCTTCTGCTGTAGTATAGAATTAATTGCCCTATCCATCGCAGTGCTTTCCTTGAAATGCATATTCTTTGCTTCTAGCTTTGCGAGCTGCGTATTGGCTTTTTCAAGATCTTCTCTGCTCTTGCTTAATTTCACAGTAAGACTGCTGTCTTCATCAAGAAAGCCATTCAATTCTTTTGTCAATCTGTTGAACTCTGACCTCAAATTTTTCAGCCTTGTCAAAGAATCTTTATTATCCTTTTCCAGATGCAAGACTTTTTCCATCTGTTCTTCCAATGCCTGGAGCTTGAATTCAAGCTGATCCTTTTCCCTGAGAGAATCCTGCTGTGCCTGCCTTATCTTCTGTATCTCGTCCTGTCTCTGTTCGCTCTTCTTGTCAAGATCAGAAATCTCCCTTTCAATTTCTGCAAGATCCTGCCCAAACTTGTTCTTTTTCTTGAAACGTTCCATGTCCTGTTCTAATTGTTTCAATAATTTCTTCTTCTGTGCGATTTCTTTGTCTATCGCAGTTTTCTCTTTCTCTAGGGATTTTATCTTAAGATTGACTTCCTTATTGTTCTGCTCAAGCTCTTCTCTTCTCTGCAATATCCTCTTGATTTCATTTTTGAAAGAATCTACCTTTGTCTTGTTCGTGGCAAGATCGACTTTCAACTGCTCAATCTTCTTATTCAGAGCGACCTGTTCTTTCTCGCCCTTTTTCTCTATCTCCGAGTTTATAGAATCAATATTTCCTTTTTCATTTTTTATCTTGTCTTTGATTTTTCCTATCTCATCCTGAGTCTTCTTGATCCTTTCATTATAATTTTCCAGCTGCTTTTCCTGCTTCTCGACAATGCTATTTTTCTTGTCAATCTGCAGTTTAAGGAAAGTTGCTTTATTCCTCATGATATTATCATTCAATTCCTTATATTCCAATGCTTGGTCCCTGTCTTTTTTCAATTCTCTCAAGTAAGCGTTCCTTTCAGTCAGCACAATGTCTGCTTCTTTCAATCTGCCTTCAACTCGTTCCAGTTCTCTCAGACTTTTCTGCTTCCTTTCCTCGTATGCGCCTATGCCTGCTATTTCCTCAATGATGTTCCTTCTTTCTGTTGTTGCCATCTCAACAAATTTCACAATATCTCCTTGCAGGATTATGTTATAACCGTCAGGATCTATCTTTCCTCTGCCTAATAAATCAAGAATATCGTTCCTGTTGCATTTCTTTCCATTGAGCTTATAAGTGCTGGCGCCGTTCGGCTTCACAATCCTAGAAACAATAACTTCTGGAGCACTAAGAGGAAAAACCTTGCTCTGATTATCAAAATGTATTGCAACTTCTGCTTCTTTTGCAGGGGTCTTTTTCTTTCCGCCGTTATAGATAAGATTGGCAGACTTCTCAGCTCTCATTGCCTTCGAGCTTCGCCTCCCCAGAACGAATGTCAATGCATCAAGAATGTTGCTCTTTCCGCTGCCGTTCGGCCCTATGACGCAATTGAAATCAGAACCAAACACAAGTTCGGTCTTCTTAGCAAAAGATTTGAAACCCCTACAGACCAGCTTGTTTATCCTTGTCATTCTTAATCCCTTTTTTGATTTTTGATGAGAGCTAGAATCCCTTTATAAAGTTTGTCATTCCAGCATTGATTTCACATTGCTGAAATTCAGCTTCACATACCGTTCAAACGGCTTATTTGTTCTTTTTAAATGATTAAGGGCCTCTCTCACATGCGTGCTTCCTTTCGGCACTCTAATCTTCAGTCTTTTGCTCAGCTTATCTATCTGCTTCAATGCTTCTGCTCTTGCCAATATTGATGCTGCAGCAACCTCAAGATACTTGCTCTCAGCTTTTGTAACAGAAATATCTCCTGTCTTGCAACCAGGAAAAAGATCAACAATGTGTTTGGACAAACCATCGAGCTTCAATTTTGCAGCACAGTCCCTGTGCAAAAGATTCAAAAGTCCTGTAACATTGTATTGTTTTATCAATTTATTATACTCTTTAGGTTCCAAACTTATTACATTATATTTTACAGCCTTCTTTATCTGTTCTGCGATCGCCCCTACTTCAGCATCATTGTATAATTTGCTGTCAGTCACTCCCAACCCTTTCAATTTTTTTCTCTCAGAAGGATCTGCTCTCACTGCAGCAACAACAATACCTCCAAAAGTATCTCCTTTCAATGCTTCGTCGCTTCCTATAAGTGTCCCTCTTTCTTGTTTGAACGCAACTTTTCGCTTAACCTTTCCTGCGAGATGCCCAATCTTCAATTTTTTCAGCATGTCTGATACTTCTATCACTTTGTCTTCAGGACCCTGCAGCAGAAGTTTGTTTGAATTAAAAAAGATCAGGATGACCGGTCCTTTCAATCTTAATTGCTCATATTTTCCTTTAGTTTTTACAATAGAAAATC
>JAHWIA010000024.1 GCA_019322855.1 Candidatus Woesearchaeota archaeon
CATGACCTTTTTTCTCACTTCTTTTGTGCCTTTTTTTACGCTGACCATGACCAAGCTGGCCACACCGCAGCTAGGCACCCTTCTCTTGACTGTCTTTGCTGTCTTCACGCTTACGATTTTCACTATCTTTGCTCCGCTATTATCGCAAGTTGGAACCAAGCTTCCTACCATCAGTCCTTTTGTAACTCTACTTTTTACTGCTTTCATTTTCTTTCAGTATGTTTATGATAACGAATCTTTTCGTCTTGCTAATAGGCCTTGCCTCCATTATCTGTACTTCATCGCCCTCTTTGGCATTGATACATGAAGGATTGTGAACTCTGAACTTTGATTTTCTTTTCTCGTATCTCTGATACTTTGGAAGATAGTGTCTTCTAGCTCGTTGCACAGTCGCGGTCTTTGTCATCTTGCTAGCCACAACTGTTGCTTTGAAGATCTTGCCCCTAAGCTTTAAACCGCCATGGAACGGACAGTGTTTGTCGTCCTTACATTCGGTTTTCGGTTGCGGGACTTCAACTCCGATGTTCTTTTTCATTTTGTTTTCACCTTTTGTTTCATCCTATCTTCAGGTTTTCCTTGCAGCAATTTTCCTTCGACCTTCAGTCCTTTCTCGGGAAATTGCACAATTTCGATCTGATGCTTCAGCACCGACCGCTTCTTTTTGTCGTGATAAATCACGAACGTATTTTGCGTCTCATCTATGATCTTGCCGGAAATCCCTTCAAGGGATTTGTTTTTGGCTTTCACTATTTTCATGGTGAGGCCGATTAGCTCACCCTTCACCAAATCCAATGCTTTTTTCATAGTTATTTGGTTTCGATAGTTTCTGGGGCAAACCCTTGCTCAACCAAAATTTTTTTTACATTCTTTGTATGGTTGCCTTGCAATTCGATTGTATTGCCTTTCACAGTTCCGCCGCATGCAAGTTTGGACTTCAATGTCTTTGTCAGGTTATCGATATTGATTTCAGTCGTATCGATTCCTGTTATCAAGGTATATACCTTGCCGAACTTACGCTTCTCGGTCTTTATGACAACCTTTTGGCTTTCCTTTGCGATTGTCTGACAAACGCAAAGTTCTTTGGGTAAACCGCATTTACTACATATATTGCTCATTTTTGTTTTGATGTTTGTATTCTTGCTAATATTTTTCTTATTTGAGCGATCCTGCCTGAATTTTCAGGCGATGCTCCTGTAGCAATTTGAGCGTACAATTTCATCAGCTCTTTTTTCAGCTCTTGCTCTTTCGATCTCTTGTCTTCTTCTGTAAGTTGAGCTATTTCTTTGTATTTCATTTTTTATCTTCTTGTTCTTCTTTTTTCTTTTTTGTTGCTGTCTTCTTCTTTGGCTTTTTTTCTGCTTCTTCTTCTGTCTCAGAAGCTTCTGCAATTTCTTCCATTGCAGGCTCTTCTGCCTGCTCCACAATGATTTCTTCTGCTTCCTCTGTGCCTAATTTCTCTTCACCTTCCTCGCTTAATTTAGGAAGCTTAACTGCAGCTTTTGTAGCCTCGACCCTCTTTTTCATCTCTGTCTCTTCTACGCCTATCAATTTTATATCATCAGGAAGTTTAATGTCAGGAGGCATTATGCTTACCTTTATGCCTACTGTACCTGTCTTTAATTCCGCTCTTGTTATTGCCTTATCAACATCCAAATAACTTGTGGTTCCGCTCTTTTTCAGATAGCCTTGGTAGAATCTCCAAGTTCTTGCTCTTGCACTAGGGATCCTTCCGCTGATCAAGATCTCTACACCGAGAGCGCCGGACCTCATCACGCCTTCCAGCATGCTGTAGCCTATTCTTTTGAATCTCATCAGACCGAATCTTTCCAATGAATCCTTTATCTTTTCTGCGACAACTCTCGCATTAAGCATTGGCTCTTCTATTTCTGCAATCTCGACCTGAGGATTTTCTAGCTTGAAATTTTTCTTAAGACCGTCAGTAATATTTCTTATGTTCTCGCCTTTTCTTCCTACAACCAAACCTGGCCTGGCAGCATATATTATGATTTTGTCTCCCAAAGGAGTCCTGACAACTTTTGTATGGCTAAATCCTGCGCCTGGTATTCTTTTGGAGATGAATTTCTCTATCTCAAATTCTTTCAACTTTTCCGCGATAAACTGACGTTCGATCATTTTTTATCCTTGTCCTCGTTCTGTTCTGCAGGCTTTTCTGCTGCAGGTTTAGGTTCTGGTTTTACTTCTGATTTTGATTCTAGCTTAGGTTCCGGCTTTGGTTGTGGCTTTGGTTGTGCTTCAGCCGGTTTTGTTTCAGATGTCACAGGCGTTGCTGGTTTCTTTTTCTGTTCCTTTTTTTCTTTTTTCTCCTTTTTCTCTTTCTTCTGTGTCAATGCTTCCCTGACGACAACTTCCACATGAGTACGTTTCATTGATCTTCCTCTTTGCCTTCCGCCCTTCATCGGCCTGCTGGCCATGTGAGCGTTCATGTGATAAATCTCAAGCTTTCCTGTTGCAAGACCCATGTTCTGGGCATTCGCAGTCACACTTTCCAAAACTTTCAAAATCCTGTGGCTAGCTTTTATTGGATATCTTCCTGGCCCAAGTTTTACCCTGTGAGGAATGCTTAGCCTGAATCTCTTGTAAGGTACAGCCTGCTTCTTTTCCATGACCTGCTGCAGGATCTGCTTTGCTTTTTCCAAGGGTTTGCCTTTCAAAAAATTACAAATCTCAACAGCCTGTTTTGTACTTATGTCTAGATCTGTGCCCACGGCCTTTGCCATGTTCTCTTCAACAAAACAGCTGTATTTGTGTACCATTTTACTTTCCTTATTTCACGCTGATCGAAGATGTTCCTCTTGTCGCGCCAATACCTGGAGCGCTATGAGAAACCCTCTTTCTTGTGTCTGCCATTTCTCCCAGTCTATGGCCTATCATTTCAGGCAATATGTAAATCTCCTGGAATACTTTGCCAGTATGAACCTGAATCTTCAGTCCTACCATCTGCGGAAGGATCACCATGTCTCTTGCATGGGTTTTCAATTTTCCTTGTCCATTCTTTATCTTCTTCAAGAGATTGACCTGTTGATGGGTCAAGCCTCTCTTTATGCTTCTTCTTAAGTTGGAAGGCAATAGTTCTGCAAACTCGTTCAAGCTCAACTGCTTTAGCTCTTCCAAATTTTTTCCGCGAAATGTGAATTCTTTAGCCATTTTCTTTCCTTATTTTTTCTTACCCGTCCTTCTTGAAGCGATCTTTCCTACTTTAGCTCCAGGAGGCGTGTGTCTTGAAACAGTATACGGATAATTCTTCTTCGAACTTCTAGTACCTCCGTGAGGATGGTCCACTGCGTTCATAGACTGACCGCAAACTTTTGGATATAATTTGCTCCTTGCTTTCATTGCCTTGAACCTGTTGCCTGCTTTCATGAAGGGTTTTTCTTTCCTTCCGCCGCCAGCAACTACCCCGATGCTCGCCCTGCACTGAGGATTGAAGATCTTCTTTTTCTTTGATGGAAGTTCAACAACAATACCTTCAGGAGTCTTTGTGACCAGCCTTGCGACTGCTCCGCTTGCTCTTACAAGTTTGCCCCCGTCGCCTGGCTGTGTTTCAATATTATGAATCAATGTACCTTCTGGAAGAAGGTCTAACTTTGTTATTGCTCCGGGATTCTGTGTAACATCAATGCCGCTCTGAATGACGTCTCCAACCTTTATCCCTTCTGGCGCAAGGATGTATGACGGTCCTTTACCTTCAAAATCTACTTTTGCCAGAGGAGCTGAATGCCCCGGACAATGGACAATGTCCATGATTGTGCCTTTCAATGTTTCAGCAGTAAGAGAGTTATGCCTGGCTGCGCCCTTGTATCTGAAGCTTTTCGCCTTGAACTTAGGGCTTCTTCCTCTCTGCTGTGCAATGATTCGTTTTCCCATTTTTTACCTTATATTAGTCCCAGATTCGTCGCAATGTCTATTGCAGGCGTGTCCGGTGCAAATTTAACATATGCTTTTTTCAAACCTTTTGTTGAGTTCAACATATTGATCTTCAATACCTTTGCCTTGAACAATGCCTCAATCGCGATCTTGACTTCGTGTTTGTTTGTCTTTTTATCAACAATGAATATGAGCTTGTTTTCACCTTCCATCAACCGCACTCCTTTTTCTGTGGATAACGGATATCTGACTGTCCTATAAGCATCCAATTCTTTTTCTTTCTTAGTTACTTTTTTGGCTGTTTTTGCTGTCTTTTTCTTGGCTTTCTTTGCAGCTGCTTTCGCTGCCTTTTTCTTCTTTTCCACGATCCTTTTCACTAAGTTTCTTGCCATTTTATCTTATTATTTTACGAACAAATTATCCTGCTTAAGTTTCTCGATTGCGCCCTGGCTCCAGATGGTTAATCTTCCGGACTGCGCGCCCGGTGCCAGATGCTCTGCATTCAAACTCATAACATTAACGATGTTTACGCCAGGAATGTTCTTTCCTGATGTCTGAAGTTTGCATTTTTTGCTTACAACTATCAACGGGCCTGTTTTTGTCTTATATTTCCTGTTTCTTAATTTTCCCTTGCCAGCCCTTACTTTTCTGACATTGCATCTGTCTAATTCTTTGTTAAGTTTCAGACCATCAAATACTTTCTTGACATCTTTGACCTTTTCCAATGCTTCAAACTTATCTTCTACAATAATAGGAACATTCTCTGGAACTATGTGCCCCCTGGCCTTGATTAAATCTTTATCTGTTGTCGCAGATATCGCGCTCCTTATTGCTTTCTTCCTTTCCTTCTCATTGATCTTTTCTTTCTGAATCTTCTCTGCTTTTGGCGGATGCGCTCTTCTGCCGCCCACTGTGTTAGGTGCAAACGCGCCTACCCAGAAGAATCTTGTACCGTTCCTGCTCAAGATCTTTCTCGGCGTCCTTGATATGCCATGGCCATAACTTCCTCTGTACTTTCTTCTTCTTTTTGATATCAGAACTGATGGACGTTTCCCTGCTTCAGGATCTGCACCGTAAGGAGTTCTCCTCTTGCTCTGCAATGAAAGAACTGCTCTTTGGATTAGATCTTCCCTGATCTTTTCATTAAACTGCCTAGGCAAATCAATTTCAGCTTTCTTCTGTCCACTGATGTCAAATACTGCTGCTTTCATTTTATTTCAGAGTAGGTGCAGGTAGTGCAAGTTTTTTGTTCGGCCTTATAGGTTCAGTCAATGTGACTAACCTTTTCTTCGGGCCGCCTATACTGCCCTTCAATAATAGATAGTGATTCTTAACATTGCCATACTTGTGTATCGGTTTCAGATCTTTCTCTGTTCCTAATTTGACAATCCATTTGTTGTATTCTGTCCTTAGATGATAACCCATCTTACCAGGCATAGGTGCTGTATAAGCTACCTTTCCGTAACCTTCTGGCGCGATGACTGCTGCTCTCTTTGCTTTCTCGCTCTTGTGGGATCTTACTTTGACACCGAATCTCTTGACAGGTCCTTGGAAACCTTTTCCTGTTGTGACACTGTGGCTGTCCACTAATTGCCCCTGCTTGAAAACATCGTTCACTGTGATTTCTTTATCCAACAATTCTTTTGCAAGTTTCAACTTGTCTTCAGCAGACGCACCTCCAAGTGCTATCTCAAATATTTCAGGTTTCTTTTTTCCAAAACCTGCAAGTTTCGGCTGTGTGTAAACATTAACTCTTACGTCTGAATATCCTTCTGCGTTCTCTGGCAATTGCTTCTGCTTCTTTGGCAGTTTTATTGTCTTGGCAAGGGTTTTGTCAAGCTTTGGGTTGAGAATTTCAGAAGAAAGACGTTTTCCATAAGGAGTTTTTTTGTAAAAACGAACAGAAAAGATGCGCATCGGAGGACATTCAATGATGGTACAAGGCACAGAAAGAGTTTCTTTGGCAGTTGGTGAGGTTTTTCGGGTATCGATGAAATGAACATCGACCATGCCAGCCTTATACCCGGCAAAACCTAGAAGTTTATTATCGTTAGAACTAGCCCAATTTCTGATTCGGGCTGCTTGTCTCTGTGCTCTCTTTCGGGGCCAGAATTGAAGTGACCCTCTTCTAGGATATCTTTTTGTAGGCATTTTGTTTTATTATGATTGATTAGGGATATTTTTTTCACCTTCTTTTTGATTAAAAATAAGTTTATCCGGCTTGAAATCTGCAAATAATGCTCTAGAAAAGAAGATCTCTATAAATATTGGATTTTATGAAGATCGTATCAATTTCCAAAGCCCTTTGCTCCAGAGCGGATACAATTATGGTTTATGTCCCCTCAACTTCCCGTAAAAACCCTTAAATTTTGATTTGAACGGTCTTATGTATTTCACTCAGGATATAGAAGGGATTTATAAAGTTTTCTAAAGAAATTCCTATTTGAGCCACTTAAGGAGCTTGTTCAGATCATATGTATTTAATAAGTTGTTTTTTCCGCACCAGCCCCTTCTGGCAAGGGCACAGCCAAGTTCAATGAATTTGAGATGATCTGTATGGTGACTGTCTGTTCCGATCGAAAGCATAACCTTGTTCTCTATTGCATCTCTTATATGAGAAGTGTCAAGATCCATCCTTACCGGGAAGCAGTTTATCTCTAAAGCAGTCTTTGTTTCTTTTGCCTTGTCCAGGATTTTCCCAAAGTCCAGGTCATAAGCCCTCCTTTTCCCAAGCAAGATGCCAGTAGGGTGCCCTATTATGTCAACATGCTCATTCTCCATGGCAGTGATTATTCTTTTTGTCATCTTTTGTTTTCCGCCCCTGAAGCCGCTGTGGATCGCTGCCACTACCACATCAAGTTCTTTGAGCACACTGTTCTTTATATCTGGATTGCCGTCATCCTTGATATTTACTTCGCATCCAGTCAATAATCGTATGCCTGAAAGTTTCTTGTTCTCTTTTTTGATGTTCTTTGCATGTTTCAATAAATTTTTATTACTAAGTCCGCCTGCAATCTTCAGCTTGCCTGTATGGTCTGCGATCGCAAGATACTTGTGGCCAAGTTTCTTTGCAGCGGCTCCCATCTCTTTTATTGTACAAGTCCCATCGCTTACTTTTGTGTGACTGTGAAGGTCTCCCTTGATGTCTTTATAATCAACAATCTTTGGCAGTTTATGCTTTAATGCTGCCTCTATCTCGCCTGAATTCGTCCTTAATTCAGGAGGCATCCAGCTCATTCCCAGTTTTTTGTATATCTCTTTTTCATTCCTTCCTGCAATGAGTTTTTTGCCCTTGAACAATCCGTATTCAGAAAGCTTCATCTTCTTTTTTATTGCAATCTTCCTCAGTTCAATATTATGGGCCTTGTTGCCTGTAAAGTATTGCGTCGCACTGCCGTAGCTTTCAGCAGGAATGACCCTAAGATCAACCTGGATCCCGCTCTTCATCTTGACACTGCTCCTTGTCGGACCTTTGCTAACTATTCTTTTCACATCCTTCAGATGAGTGAACTTGTCCATGACCTTTGCCGGCTTCTTGCTTATGACTAAAATATCTATATCCCCTATTGTCTCTTTCATCCTTCTAACACTGCCTGCAGTCTCTATCTTGCTAATCTCTTTCAACTTCTTCATCTCAGCCATGATCTCTTCTACAATTGGCAGAACATAACCTAAAGGCATCCTTTTCTTTCTGGAAGCTGCAAACCCCAGGCCTTCAAGAATATTTTTCTCTGCTTTCAAACCAAAACCTGCAAGTTTTCTTATCTTGTGTTGTTTTGCTGCTTTTTCCAGATCCTTTAATGTTTTTATCTTAAGTTTATCGTACAATATCTTTGCTTTCTTCACACCCAAACCTTCAACTGCTGTGATTTCTTCGATATCTATAGGCAGTTTTTTCTTCAAAGAATTTAGATATTTTGATTTGCCTGTGCGGAGATATTCATCAATCTTTTCTGATATGCTCTTTCCCACTCCTGGTATGTCTTCTAATTCGCCTTTCTTCCAGACAGTCTTGATGTCCTTTGACATAGCCTCTATCGACTGCGCGGCTTTCCTGTAAGCCCGAGGCTTGAATTGAATGTCTTGCAGGTCTAGTAAATCAGCGATCTCGTACAGAATCTTGGCAACTTCAGCATTGCGCATTATCAGGCCTCTTTTATTTTGTATTGATTAAGAACATGTAAGATTATTAGCTATAAAAGAGTTTCTACTCTGACTCTGCTTTTTCTGCTTCCCTCTTCTTTCTCATCTTCTCCCTGAAGGCTTTCTGTTTTTCTTTTGTCTCTCTTATTCTTTGTTTCTGTTCTTCTGTCAATGTTCTTTTCTTATCCTGCTCTCTTTCTTTTTCTATCTGCTGTTTCAACCTGATCTTGACATAATTTACAGGATTCTTTATCTTCTTGCATAAACCATCTGCATGACACGCTCTTATGTCTAAGAAATAAGTCTTATTATCGCAATTAGGAGGAAGAACTTTCCTGTTCTTCTGCTTTGCGTATCTTATCTGCGATAAAAGAACAGTATGGCTCAAAGGTTCTTTGTTGCATTCGTTCCATTCCAGCAATCGTTTCTCTATCTGATCATAGCTCCAGCCACAGCAAACCAAAAAATTTATCAGCATGAATACTGCTCGTTTCCTGCCATCTTCTAAGCCTCCCAAGATGTGTTTTACACAGGGAGGAAAGAACTCTTCACGTATAGCTTCTGTAGGAATTTCCACTTCTTCTTTCTTTGACATTTCTTGTTTTTCTTCTTCTTTTCTTTCTGCCTGTTTTGCCCAATCAAACGCTTGGATGAAAATTTGTCGCGCCTGGTTAGATTTTACATTACTTCTGTCCAAAAAAGGAATCTTTCCTACTTCTACATTCTCTATCTTTGCACTTTCTGTGTCAAATTCTAGTATCTTGCTCTTTTCCACTGGGATAGAAACAAGACCTGTCTTTTGGTTGATGCTATAAACGCTCCTGAAAAGATGCCTGCTGCTGATTAATATCGTGTCAATGTCAACGATGTTGTATGGATTGAAACTTTTTCCTTTTTTGTTTTCTGCAACAAGTTCATCGAAAGTTTTATCTGTCAATTTTTTCAGTTGTTCTATACTGAATTTTTCAAGTATTGCTGCACTCAGCTGGTCTCTTATCATCTCTGCAAGATAAGCAGCCACTGACCTTGCAGCTTCTGGGAACAAAAGCCTTGTTTCTCTTCCTTCTATAACTTCTGGGAAGCTTTCGTAAGGAACTGCTATATGGAATCCTGCCCTGCCGCTGAACTTAATAGTGACAGGCACATCATAGTAATCTAATGCTTTTATGATAAGATCTGCAGCAAGCTTGCTGACTTCCAAAAGATCAGAATCAATGTCGAGTATCAAGTCCCAGCCAATTCTCAGATTGTCCTGCTCGCTTCTTCGCATTCCGCTCGACAGATGCAAAGGATTGCTCCACCTTTCCTCGCTTATGTCAAAGGTCAATGCGCCCTGCTTGGCAAGCTCTAATATATCTGATTTATATTGCAAAATGTCAGGCCTTTTCCCATAGCTCAGGTTGGGATAACGGACTGCAACCTCTCTGTTTTCTGAAACTTCAAGTATGGCATCTTGAACATCATCTCTACTATAAAACTCCAATACTTTGTTCAAATCTATGTCTGCTATTTCTCCCCCCATGTAATTTAGAAATTGAACTTTCGTATATATAAATATTGCAGAAAACTATTTAAATGGTGTGAAACTTGGATGATGTATGTTTTGGAATAAGATTAAAACAGGATTATTATTGGGTGCCTTGAGCGGTGTCCTGCTCGCAATAGGCGGTTATCTTGGGGGCACTACTGGCTTAGGAGTAGGTTTGGCTATTGCATTGACCATGAATATTGTTTCTTACTGGGCGAGCGACAAGATCGCACTGAAGATGTATCGGGCCCAGAAAGTCAGCAAGAAAGAACAGCCAGAGCTTCACAAGATTGTTGAAGAGGTTTGCAAGGAAAGCAATTGCATCAAACCTCCTGTCTATTTAATTCCTAATGACAGTCCAAACGCTTTTGCATGCGGAAGAAATGAAAAACACAGTGCTGTGGCAGTCACTAGAGGTCTGTTGAAGATTCTTAACAAGGACGAACTGAAAGGCGTCATCGCCCACGAGATAGCGCACATAAAGAATAGGGATATTTTGATACAAACAGTCGCAGCTGCAATCGCAATGTCCATAAGCTATATTGCCTTGTTCGCAAGGATCGGCGCTATGGCAGGCGGTTTCGGCGGGGGAGGCGGAAGAGGCCGGAATGCAGGAGAATTGATC
>JAHWIA010000025.1 GCA_019322855.1 Candidatus Woesearchaeota archaeon
TTGGCAGTGATCCATATCACTTAGAATCTCATGTCCCTGAAATGGAGAGGTGGGCAAAACACTTGCTGAAAAGACATCCAGAAGCAGACGAAGAAACAGTTCTGCTTTCTGTCTGGCTGCACGATATCGGCCATTATCCTGTTCCTACTGATGTAGACCACGCAGTGAGAAGTGTAGAAAGAGCAAGAGATTTTTTGCAAAAAAAACATTATGATCCAGAAAAAACAAAACAAGTCTTGCATTGTGTCAGAGCGCACAGATGCAGTGATGTAATGCCAGAAACAATTGAAGCGAAAATAATTGCATTCGCAGATTCTGCAAGCCACATGACTGACCAAATCTTATATTTGAGTTTTGTAAAGGACGTATACAAGGATTCTAAAAGAGTGATTGAAAAATTAGAAAGAGACTATAGAGATCTTGATTTTTTTCCAGAAATAAAACAAGAATTAAAACCATTATATGAAGCCTGGAAACAATTACTGACAACTTATGAAAAAGCAAATAGATTTCTAGAAGAGTAAGTGGAAAATACTGCTGAAGAAGTGATAGCCGTCGAATGGCGGTACTGGAATCATGTTGAAGAAGAACAAAAACATGTTGATGTTCTTTGACAAGCTCAAGATTGGAAAGTATTTTTCTTTTATGTTAAACCGTTTCATGTTTCTTATCAAGTAAATCGATACTATCCATAAGACTAAGTTAGTTCCTGGTCCTGCAATGCTTAATAGTGCAATCTGTCCTGGCGTTCCTCCGCCGTGTGAAACAAAACCAGGGATGAAGAACAAGAAGGGTGCGTTTGCAATCTTCAAGATGACTCCTAGCGCCAAAAACCCGTAGCTTGCATACAAAGTAGCTTTGATTCCTAATGCCATTGCAACAAACTTATGGCCTAGTTCGTGCAGAACAACAGCCGGTGCAACAGCCAGCATACTGAACCAAAAATTTCCGCTCCTTGCCTGCTTGAAATGCTTTAGTGGATCGTAAACCTTGTCACTCAATGGATTATACTTCCGAAAAAAGTGCTGGAAAATAAAACCGAGAGCAACAGCTATTATCACAACATCAATGATCTCGCCCAGCCACACAGGCATGTTAATTCCTAAACCTGCAAATAGGCTGTCTCTTGTTAAGTTGAAAAACCCCATTGTTTGTTTAAAGAAATAGTTGGGTTATAAAGTTTTTTATTTTTCCCCTGCAATTACTTCTGCGATGATATCTGCTAACTTAGATGGAACTTTTTCTCCGAAGCGTTTATTTTCATATTCGCAACCTTTCTGGCCATAACAATTGCCATGAACGCTTATGCCTTTTTCGATACCTGGCGGCCTGCAAGTCCCAAAAGCAGTCCCTTCCTCTTCTTCTTCAAAACGTTCGTGAATATAGTGCTTGCAGGTAAACAATCCTGGAATAACATCCAAATCCCAATTACCAACTGTTCTTGCAAGTACAGAAGTGTCCAAAACAAAACCTCCTAATCCATACCCAATTCCTGGAACACTGTTTATGTTTGTTTCTGGGAATCTTGCAATAAACAAGGGTTTTCTAGAACCGTTTGGATTCCTCAATATCTCAACTGCAGATGTAAGAAAATCTTTTTCACTCAATTGTCCTGGATGCTTACGGTCAAATCTGTCGAATTCAGCAATCCTGCCTTTGGATTTCTGAACCCTGTGATATAACTCTAATAGCTCATGCAATTCATTCCTTAAACTCTCCCCTGTAAGAAGTGCATCTTTAGGAACCCACATCATGTGTTGGTATACTTGGCTCATTTCAAACAGCGCATATTATAGGTTTAATTTAAAGATTGCGTTAGCTTAACCTTCAAAAACAAAAACATTTATATATGAGTTTGTACTAAATATATAGAAAAGTGCCACTTTAGAGGGACAACAATACCGAAAGCTTTATATATGAGTTGCATCTACTATATTATAGGAGAAGAGAGATTCTAGAAGGGGATTAAAAAGAGGTCGATATTAGACCAAATAGGCTAAAAAAGCCTTTATTTTCATATTCAAACCCAAAATAAAACCTGAAAATGATAACAACCGCTAAAACCCAAGATATTGCAAGGTGTCCTGAATGTGGACATCAGAACTTCTTTGTTAGCGAGACTAGAGGAGAGATTATATGCAAGAAATGCGCTGCTGTTATAGAAAGCAATGTCATTGACTTTGGCCAGGAATGGACAAGCTTTGAGGATGATGGTCAAGGCAGAACAAGCAGAGTAGGCGCTGCATTTGATCCTAGAGTTGCTAACAATTTGAGAACAAGAGTTGGAAACCAGGCTGACTTGAGCAAGTTGAAAGGCAGCAAGAGATTCCAGATGAAGAGATTGAGCCAAAAGAACAACTGGAGTTCTAGTGCTTTAGAGACAAACTTCAATAATGCATTGTCTAGCTTGAGAGTCATGTCTAGTGCATTGAAGGTTCCTGAAAGAGTCGAGAAAGAAGCAGCTAGAATCTACAGGGAAGCTGCAGAAAGAGGCTTGACAAGAGCAAGAAGTTCTGAAACTATTGTTATGGCAAGTTTGTATTTAGCTTGCAGAGTTAATGATATTCCTAAGACATTGAAAGAGTTCAATGACACATTCAATGTTGACAAAAAGATAATCGGCAAGGCTTACAAATTGGTTGCTAGGGAATTAAATATCAAATTGATCCCAAGTTCTAGCTTGGACTTCTTGGGCAGATTCACTAGTGCCTTGAACTTGAGCGCAAAAACACAGAGCAAGGCTGCTGAGTTCGTACAAAAAGCAGAGAAAAAGGAATTAGTGAGCGGCTGCAATCCAACAAGCACTGCTGCTGCTAGCTTGTACATCGCTGCTTTGATCAACAAGGAAAAGAGAACACAGAAGCAAGTGAGCGATATCAGCGGTATCAGCGAAGTTACTTTACGGGCAAAAGTCAAGGAATTGACTGAAAAACTCAAGATCAAGAACAAAGCTGTACAAAAGAAATAATTTTTCTTTTGATTTATTCTTTATTATGAACATCTATACAACGACCTATTCTAATGTCGTCTTCTGGAACATCCTGACTATTATTGTATGCTCTGGCACTTTCCTGAAGTTGTGCAAGTCCTTGATGCCTTTTTACAACTGATACTTGCACTATATTATAGAAAGGATTATCCAAGGTTTCATCGATAAGAACGCGGTAGCTTCCTGCGCCTTCTCCTTGTTCTCTTGCAACGGCGCCATCGCGCAGCATGAAAGTGCGTATTACCCCGCTATTTACATCGTATACAAACCAGACATCAGTCCTAGTCAGCTTACTGCCCCCTGGTTCATCATCAACATGCCTGTAAGAGGTCTTGCCAAGAATATTCAGCATACCGCCTTCTTCAGTACTAAGCATCAGTTCCAGATTAGGATCTTTTCCCCCCATAAATCAGGCTAAAATTTACGAATTTATATGATTTTCCTAACTGAGATTATACAGTTCTGATTATCATTAATGCTTAATCAACCAATTCTTCTTCTGGAGATTTAAAAACATTTAAATATCAAAAGATACTAATATAGAAATTAGTATAGCAGGGTTGTTAGTTATAGACAAAGTAAACCAAGACAGAAAATACCTACAAAGCTATAACAGAAGGGCTTTGAGACTCAATAGGCTACTAGAACCCTATATATGACATCACACACCATAACAGTTAAAGTATAGTTTGCGAAAAGGCCGCAGTAATGAGGTGAAGTTAAAGTTGCCTTTTTGGAGGGGAGGACTTAACCTGGTTCTCCCATCATGCTCACCACCCTTTTCTTTTCTTTTTTCTTTATTCCATAACACTATAGAATTGGTATAGAAGTCTGTTTGCTGCTTTTACTATGTTCTCTTCTGTGCCTTGCACAAGTATGCAGTTCTTTCCATTGTAGCTCACTTTTGTAGGTTCATTGTTCAGCATAAGTATGACTGGTTCATCTGTCGAATCGCACGTCTTTACTGGAATTGTCTTGTTGCCGATTGTTGTGTTGGTCTCTTTGATAACTGCAGGATGCGGGCTGAGCATAAGACCTTCTTCCAGGTTTTTTGCTAATTCATGGTATGCGATTGCATGGAAACCGCTCTGCACATCAGGCTCAAAAGTTATGAATGTTGCTCCGACTGTCTCATTGTCTGCATTTTCAGAAGTGAATTCTATTGCATAAGTGAGCCAGTCCCTCACACTGTGGTCAATAGGAATGTCATACAAATCCTTTGGCCCGTAATGCAGGCTGACATAGAACAAAGTTTGCGTCACAGGATTGAAGATCTGCGTGCTCCAAGTCGTGTCCTTGTTCTGCCTGAACTCAAAGCCTTTGTACGTGTAAAGATGCTTGTTTGTCATCTCAAGCCCGGGAATGTCAACTTTCTCTGGCCTGTTCTTGATGTAATTGTAAGTCAGGTAAGCACTGCCTGCGATCGCTATCAGAAAAACGATTATCACGATTACCACAAGTATCTTTTTCTTTCTAGGAGAAAATGGTTTTTTTTCTTTTTCCTCTTCTTTTTTTAACTCTTCGCTTCTCTTTGCTCTTTCTTCTTCTGTATTCTCTTCAAACAGATGATCGTGCTGCAGATTGACTGCGCTGGGCCTGCCAAGAGTCTTTATTGCAGGATCAATGTCCTGTATCTTTCTTTCTTCTGCCATAATTCTTCAAAATCAAGAAGGAATATATAAGCTTTAAGAATATTTCAGTGTTATCAGTTTCCTGATCAACCAAATAAGAATAAGAATTGTTCCTGCAGTCATTATATAGGTGATAAACAAGAAAAATCCTACCATATTTACAAACGCAGTTAGAGGACTTTTTTCAAAAAATATCTTTAATCTTGGAAGAGATCTCATAGTCTTGATCATTTCATTAAATGGAAACTCTTCTTTCTGACCCACTACAAGAACATATTTTCCTTTGTTATCAGGGCTAAAGACAACAATATCATATATACCTTCGCTAACCTGCTGCTTCATTTCCGGGCCTTCATAATATGCGTCGCCTGCATATTCTTCATAGAATTCTGTCCATTCATGCTCCAATCCATTTAAAGAAAATTTATCTTTTCCAGAATTAATTTCAACAGATATATCCTTATCAATATTATCTAAATAAGGAACCAAAATTCCTACATAAAGCATAAACGGGTTATCTGACTTTATTTGAAATTTTTCAGGAAAACCATCTAATTCTCCATAAAATGCTTGAGAAACCTCAGGATTTTTTATATGCGTAAAATCTTCGTCTACAAAGCGAGGTTGATGTGCAGAAACAGCATATGCTAATAAAAAAATAAAAAACAGCATTAAGCAATATTGTTTTTTCATGATTAAATCCATATCAAAATCATATTTAAATGTGCCTGTTAGACCACAAGATTTATAACTGATTTCTGGTTAAGTTTGTGCATGAAAAAAAAGAACAGACCAATCATAGAACTGAACAATGTATGGAAGATCTATGAGATGGGAGATTCTAAAGTAGAAGCCTTAAGAGGACTTAATCTAGAGATCAAGCATGGCGAGTTCGTCTGCATTATGGGGCCGAGCGGTTCTGGCAAAAGCACGTGCGTTAATATGGTAGGCTGTCTTGACTTGCCTTCCAAAGGAAAAGTCATTTTGGACGGGCAGGACATCAGCAATCTGGCAGAATCAGAGCTTGCGCAGATCAGAGGAAGGAAAATAGGATTCATATTCCAGACCTTTAATCTGATAAATACATTAAATGCAGTAGAGAATGTTGCCTTGCCGATGATATTCCAGGGCACTTCAGAAAGCGATAGACTTAAAAGGGCCAAACATCTACTGAATATGGTAGAGCTCAATCACAGGCTCTTTCACAAGCCTAATGAGATGAGCGGCGGTGAAAGGCAAAGGGTCGCTATTGCAAGATCCTTGGCAAACAATCCTGAAGTAATCTTGGCTGATGAGCCAACAGGCAACCTGGACACAAAGACTGGAAGGATTGTCATCGACTTTTTGCAGAAGCTTCATAAACAGGAAGACAAGACGATCATCATGGTGACCCATGATCCTACACTGACAAAGTATTCAGACCGGGTCGTGCGCCTGCTTGACGGGCAGACCATTGAAAAAAAGAGGCGATAGACAAATGAAGAAGACTTTAATTTTTTCACTTTCATTATTATTATGCTTAATTCTTATTCCTAGCACTTTTGCTGCGATCATTGTTTCAGAACCACAGAGAGGGATGGGTTTGAGTGATCTCACAATAACTTTCTTGAACCAAGATCCTGATCCTGTAGAACCTGGAGAACAGGTTGAATTGAGATTCAGGGCAGAGAATCTGGGACAAAACAGGATAGAAGACATCGAGTTCGAAATCCTGCCAGAGTATCCTTTTGAATTATTGAGCGAAGATGAAGAAGGTGCGAGAATAAACATAGGAAGCCTTGACCCTGCACAGAGAGGAAAGGACAGTGCGATATTTCACTGGAAATTAAGAGTAGATTCTGAAGCAATAGAAGGAGATAATGATATTGAATTACGATATTATGTAGAAGGCAAGCCTGCTTCAATCAAGCTGGAACCGTTCCGTATCAATGTGAAAAGCAGGGACATCATACTTACAGTGGGAAAGATTGAATCTAATCCTGAAAAAGTAGTACCAGGGCAAGAGATCGAGCTTAATTTTCCATTGCTGAATCTTGCAGACAGCGATGTTGACGATGTAAGAATAAAACTGGATCTGGAAGGGTTCCCATTTGCGACACTGGGAAGCACTAATGAACAGGTCGTACGATTATTGAGAAGAAGAGAGACAACAGACCTTACTTTCAAGCTCGTCGCGAACAGTGACGCAGACTTAAAGACATACAATATACCTATCGAGATATATTTTACAGACAAGTTCGATGAAGCACATTCATTGACAGGCAAGTTCGGCATAAAGGTATATGAAAAACCAGACTACCTGCTCGACCTTGCAGACGTGGAACTTGACAGCGGAGAGGTATTCCTGCCTAATACAAAAGGAAGAGTGATTGTTGCATTCTCAAACACTGGAAGAGGGGACATCAATGCCCTGAACATCAAGCTTCTGCCTTCTGATGACTACAGGATTATCACAAAGGATGAATTATACATAGGCAATCTGGAAAGTGACGATTATGAAACTGCAGAGTTTGACATTTACGTGAACAAGGTCACCGGAAAGATCCCATTGAAGATACAATTGGAATACAAAGACAGTGAAAACGAAAAATTTGTAGACAATGTGGATCTTATGCTTAATGTATACAGCAAAAGAGAAGCTGCAAAACTTGGCTTGATCAAAAGAAGAAGCATTGTGGGAACAATCATCACTCTACTGATAATCGCAGGAATCATCTATCTTATCTACCGCCATTACAAAAAGAAAAAGAAGAAGAAGAAAAAGTGAATTTCTTTTTGTGATTCAAGATGATTAAGGATTATTTTATTATTGCGTTCAAGAATCTGAGAGAGAGGAAAGTTCGTTCTTGGTTGACAATTCTCGGGATTATAATCAGTATAGCCAGCATTGTCGCATTGATCAGCATCAGCAACGGTCTAGAGGACAGTATTAAGGAACAGTTTGTCAAGTTCGGCAGCAATAGATTCTATGTTGTTGTTCCTGGAGGACAGCCCGGCACAGGGACCGGCCTGACTACAAGAGATGTTGACGCGCTAGAGAGCATGCCTGATTTTGAATACGTCACTCCTTATCTTATAATTCCTAGTGCAGAGCTTGAATACTCAAAAGAGACAGTCTATAGTTCCTTGTTCGCATGGCCGAGCGAGGACAGTGACAGGAGATTTGAAGATTATGATTTCACTTTCAAAGAAGGCGGGCCGTTCAGGGATGGACAGAAGTATGTCGCCATATTCGGAAGTGTTGCAGCCACTGACCTTTTTGACAAGGATGTTCACGTAAAAAACAAGGTCGCGATAAAAGACATCAAGTTTGAGGTTGTAGGAATTCTTGAATCCTTCGGCAACAGGCAGGATGACAGTGCAATCTACATTCCGATAGATACTGCTCGAACTCTTTTTGACAAGCCGGATGAAGTAAGTCTTATTGATGTTACAGTAAAGAGCGGAAGAGACATTGATGAGGTTGCAGAGAAAGCAAGACGGTTATTGGAAAGAAAAAGAAAGGACGAGAATTTTGAAATACTGACTCCCACACAGATATTGAAGATGCTTTCACAGATTCTAGGTATTGTGCAGGCGATACTTGTCAGCATCGCTGCAATAAGTTTAGTAGTAGGTGCAGTCGGCATAATGAACAGCATGTATACCAGTGTGATGGAAAGGACCAAATCAATAGGGGTGATGAAAAGCATCGGTGCAAGAAACAAAGACATCCTGTTCTTATTTCTTCTGGAGAGCGGGATGATTGGGTTTGTCGGAGGAATAATAGGGATAATTTTAGGTTATATTGCTTCGTATGGTGTTGCTGTATATGCAGCTTCTGCAGGTTATAGCATACTGAAGATAAATTTAGATGTCTTCCTGATAATAGGAGGTCTGTTGTTCGCAACCTTGATTGGAATGATGAGCGGGGTTTTGCCTGCGAGAAAAGCTGCAAAGCTTCATCCTGTAGATGCATTGAGGTGGACTAATTAAAATGTTTGCAGAATATTTCAAGATAGCAATGAAAAACATGAGGAACAGGAAATTAAGAAGCTATCTTACTATGATAGGCATCATAATAGGAGTGACTGCGATTGTCGCCTTGATCACACTAGGCCAGGGGATGCAGAACAGTGTGACAGAACAATTCGACAAGTTCGGTGCAAGAAGAATATTCATAGGACCTAAAGTAATAACAGGCTTCAGCGGTCCTTCAGGAGTCACAGAACTGACGCAGAAAGATGTTGAGACCTTGGAAAAACTTCCTTATCTTGAATATGTAGTGGCTTTGCTGTCGAACAGCATGCAGTTAGAATATAACAATAGAAAAGAGATAATGACTGTGAGCGGGATAGGCACAGAAGATATCGAGCAATCGTTTACAGACCTGGCAATGGAATTAGAAGAAGGCAGGATGCTTGAAGAGACTGATCATTACAGTGTTGTGGTGGGTTATATGATCGCCACTGACTTGTTTGATAAGACAATGCATGCAAAGAACAGCATTAGAATTAACAATAAGAAGTTCAGGGTCGTGGGAATCTTCGAAGAACAAGGAGACCGGGATTCTGATTATTCAGTTTACATTCCTATAGATACAATGAGGGAGATGCTGAACAGTCCTGGAGCAGTCAGCGGGATAACCGCGAACGTGAAAAAAGGTACAGAGATAGATCTTGCGAGCGAAAAGATCGAAAGAGTCCTGAAAAGAGCAAGGGATGATGAAAATTTTCAGATAACCACTCCGCAAAAAATAAAAGAACAGACAGGCGAGATACTCGGCATTGTGAATCTGGTTGTCGCTGCGATCGCAGGCATCAGCTTGGTTGTCGGCGGTCTCGGCATTATGAACAGCATGTACACAAGCGTGCTTGAAAGAACAAGAGAGATTGGTGTGATGAAAGCAATCGGCGCGAAAAACAGCAATGTGTTCGGCTTCTTCCTCGTGGAGAGCGGAATCATGGGCTTTGTCGGAGGCGCTATCGGAATCATAGTCGGACTCTTGATCAGTCTTGGACTGGGCGCTGCAATCAACGCATCCGGTTTTGTCAACATAAACCTGTCTGTCGATTACAGATTAGTACTGTTCGGTCTTGCATTCTCATTCGGACTTGGAATGATATCAGGAGCACTGCCAGCTGTGCGAGCGTCGAGACTAAAGCCTGTGGATGCACTGAGGTATGAATGATGAAAAAATACTTTATAGCAGTACTGCCAGACATCAAAACAAGAAAGAAATTGACAAGATTAAAGAATAAGATAATAGAATTAGGAGACGCAAAAAAGAACAGATTGCCTTTGCATA
>JAHWIA010000026.1 GCA_019322855.1 Candidatus Woesearchaeota archaeon
CAAACCTAATTTATCGAAAATCATCTGTTTCAATTTCTCAATGTACTGCAGTTGCGTCGCGCTGATGCACAGGTCTGGTTTGATCTTGCTGATTATTTTTTCCAATACTTCTTCTTTCACAGTATCTATCTTGTTTATCACGACAATGCTCGGGATGTAATGTCTATTAGCTTCTATCACATCTATCAACTGGTCTTCATCAATGTCCTCTCTGATGACGATGTCTGCGTTTATCAGACCAAATTCCCGCATGATTGATTCTATTGTCTGCTTTGTAATTTTCTTTAGTTTTAATGTCGCCCCTATCCTTATACCTCCCCTTGCTTTTTTTGATATCTTCACGTCGGGCTTTCTTTGATCTAATCTTATCCCAGAGTCGTGCGCTTCTTTCATTATTGCCTGAAACTCTTCTGGCTTGTTTACATCTACCATGATGACTGCCAAGTCTGCACTCCTCATCACTGCAAGAACCTCTCTTCCTCTTCCTGTACCATTGGCAGCACCATGCACTATTCCTGGAACATCTAATATCTGTATCTTTGCAAAATTGTAGTCTAGTAGACCTGGTATGACATCCAAAGTAGTGAAATTATAACTGCCCACTGCACTGTCTGCTTTTGTCAATGCGTTTAGAAGAGTAGATTTTCCTACAGACGGAAATCCTAGCAGGATGACTGTGCCATCGCCTGTCTTTCTTACACTGTAACCAGCACCCTTTTTCTTTTTCGCGCCGCTCAGCATCTTTTCCCTAAGCTTTGCGATCTTTGCCTTGACCAATCCTATATGGTGCTGTGTTCGTTTGTTGTATTTTGTTACACTTACCTCTCGCTCAAAGGCCTTGATCTGCTCTTGTATGGTGAGCTTTTTTCTTTCAGGACCTTTTTCTTCTGTCTTTTCCTTCTCTTTCTTGTGCTTTTTGAGCTTTGGTTTGGGCATGATTGACCTCTATTTTCTTGTGTATGGTATATTAATGTTGCCTTTTTAAAGCTTATGTGATGTCGCCTCTATATAAGGACGATTAGCATAAGCTTTATAAATGCCCCAAAGGCTTAAATACATATATGGCAAAAAGCAAAAAGATGAAGATACTAGCTACGGGGGATATTCACGGGGATACTGGCCTGGCCAAGAAACTGGCTGATAAGGCAGAGAAAGAGAACGTAGATTTAGTAGTCATATGCGGTGATATTACTTATGCAGAGAATAGTACTGACAATCTGATAGGTCCTTTTGTGAAAAAAGGCAAAAAGGTCATGCTGATACCTGGCAATCATGAGTCTTTTGCAACTGCTGATTTCTTGTCAAAAGTTTACAATGCAACAAACCTGCACGGTTATGCAGTAAAAGTAGATGATGGAATCGGATTGTTCGGTTGCGGAGGCGCAAATATCGGCATAAATCAATTGACAGAAGAAGAGATGTTCGAAGAGTTAGAGAAGGGTTTCAAATACATCAAAGATTTACAGAAAAAGATCATGGTCACACACGTGCATCCTTCAGGAGCATTGATGGATCAACTATGCATGTTCCCTGGAAGCACTGGCATTCAAAAAGCAGTTGAAAAGTTTCAACCTGACATTCTGTTCTGCTGCCACGTGCATGAAGCAGAAGGCGTAGAAGAAAAAGTAGGTAATACGAGAGTAATAAACGTCGGCAGACAAGGAAAGATAATTGAGTTGTAAAATGCAACAGATTCAAAGACCAAAAGATAGTTCTGAAGTAGTTGTACATAAAAAGAAACCAAAGAAGAAAGCTAAGCCAAAGCAGAAAAAGAAAATTGAACATAAGTCTTTACAACTTTCTGGAACTCTTGATGAGTCCAGGACAACAGGAAAAAAGCAAGTTCAGCCAGAACATCCAAGGATAGGTATGCAAATCGGAGGTTATACTTTGGTGGAACGGGTTGGTGCTGGTGGTTTTGGTGAAGTTCTTAGAGGAGAAAGACAGACAAGGAATGGTGTTCAAGTCGCTGCTTTCAAGTTCCCGCACGATCCGTTGGATGCAAAAGTCGTAAGAAGTCTTAGGCATGAAGCAAAAACTGCAAAAAAATTAGATCATCCCAACATTGTATGTCCGGAAAAAGTCGTGGACTCCAGGAGCGGCCTTTACCTGCAGATGCCGTATGTTGATGCGCAATGTTTGGACGTCACAGAACCAAGAGCTGTGCATGAATGTGTTGATCTTGTGCGAAAAATAGGAAAGTTGCTTAGTTACGCACACGAAAAAGGAATTGTACATCAAGATACAAAACCAGAGAATATTCTTATTGATTCAAACGGAGAAGTCCATCTTCTAGATTTCGGTTTGGCAAGAGTCAAGAAAGAACAAGAACTTAAACTATCGCAGGAAACAAGCAGGCCAAGAAGTCTTAGTCTGACAGGTCCTATCGGCGGAACTTTAGATTACATGTCTCCTGAACAAAAGAATGATGGAAAAGTTGATCATAGAGCAGACATCTATGGTCTTGCTGTTCTATTATACAAGATGCTGACAAAAGGAGGTTCTCCTGCAGGCAGGGTCAAGAAAGAACTGATGAAACACAATGTTCCGGAACAGATCGCAGCTGCTATCGAAGACGGCGGAATAACCCAACTAGAAGACCGATACAAGACAATAGAGGAATTCCTTTCTAATATAACTTTGCCAGACGAAGAACTCGGCGTTCCTATCGAAGGAACTGATGGCTGGTGGATATTGACTGAAACTTACCCTGATGGAGACGCAGATTATGCACATCTAACTTATCTTGGAAAAGATCGCAGATTGAATTTATTGTATATGGTCCGTAAGAATGATTCGCGAGGGGTTCTTGCTACTGACATTTCAAAAAAAGGAGAAAAACTGCTTGAATTAATAGATAAAAATTGCAAATTGATTTTCGGGAATGTCGACAATATAGAAATGGAATTCGACGATGAAAATGAAATTCTGAAATATAAAGACATCCTCGAAGAACTGCCGAGAAAGTTCAAATACAAAGGCATGGAAGTTGACTTGGAAGACAGTATTGAACACATGCTAGAATTCGCAGAAGAAACAAAAATAAAAGAAGCAGAAAGAGCAAACATGGTTGTAGGACCATTTCCACCTATTACCAAAGGGATTACAAGAGCAGATTTAGATAGATATGTGCTAAAGATTGGTGAAGGAAATTATCCATTAAAAATAGGAATAACTTCAGGCATAGTAACAGCAACAACCTATGCACTGGCTACTGGAAATGTAGCATCTAGCGCGTTTTATGGAGTAGGAGCTTTAGTAATAGGATATATTTCTACCTTAGTGGGAGCATTATCATTGGTTTCTTTTGGTCAACGTGCAAAAGATTTGGCAGAAAAAGGAAAGCATTCCAATACAGGGTCTGCAGACATAGAAATAGAAGGCACACCAGAAGAGATAGCAGAGTACGAAGCATCCCAAGATTATATTGAAGTGGATGTAGAACCAGAAGGAAAATCTCAGAAAGGTTTGTTAAGAACACTGTGGGATGCGCGACCAAAATTGATTTATTTTAATTATCCTTCCAAGTATCCTCCTTGGGCATGGGGCCCGCCGCGACCGAAACCAAAAGCGAAAGAAAGGCCTAAAAATAAACCGCCATATCAATTGAAGTAGAATTCTAAAGCCCGTTCAGATCTATCTGCTTGACGTCTTCGCCTTCGACGTCGTAGATGTTTATGTCCAGGGATTCTTTAGAGATCAGTTTTTCAGTGTTTTCTATGAAAGTACTCACACTGTCTCCGATCTGGTTGCAGTACATGACTTTTGCCATGTCGAATGCTAAAGAAATGACGTCGACCCATCTGCTGTGCTCTTTGAAATATCCTTTGTGTTTTTCAGGCAGGCTGTCAGTAGTAAGAAGATGAACACCTGTCGGTGCTAATTTCTGTTCTGCGCTCATGCCTGCTTTCGGGCTCAATAACGGATGTGTACAGCAGGCATAGACGATTGCGCCCCTGTTCTTCAGGAAGTTGATGGGTGCGACCATGCTTCCGCCAGTATCGATCATGTCATCGCACATTATCACATGTTTCCCATTGCAGTCCCATTCCAAGACAAAATTAAACTTGGTTTCGCCATGAGCTGTCCTCTTCTTATCCAACACATGATATCGCACGCCTAACAACCTAGCAAGATATTCTGCTCTTTTTGCACTGCCTGCATCAGGTGAAATCACAGCGACCATCTCTTTGCCTTTTTCAGAAAGAGGAATCTTCAATATGTCGCGATAATAAGAAGCGAACAACGGCATTGCCCTTATCTCGTCAACAGGGCCGTCAAAGTGCGCCTGTGCCTGGCGGGCGTGGAGGTCAAAAGTAACTATCCTTTTCAGTTTACCCACTCCACAACTTTGGTTCAATAAATTAAAAATCAATTTCGCACTGATAGCCACACGACCATCATCTTTCTTGTCCTGTCTTTGATAAGGAACATATAATAAGTAATTAGTTATAGAATTTGCACCTGCCCTGTTAAGAGCGTCATTGATAATAAACAATTCCATCAGATCCTTGTTCTTGTCAGCAAAAGTCTGGATAACATGAACATCCTTGTTCCTTATATTAGCTTTTAGTTGGACAAACAATTCACCGTCATTGTGTTCTTTTATTGTTTTCTCAGCCAGAATAAGGGTTTCTTCTTTGATGTGTTTGAGCAATTGTTTGTTCTTCACATTGATGTCGTGAAATTCTTTATCAATCCTTTCATGAAATTTTTTTAATAATACAGAAGCAAACTTGTCTGCAGAACGTCCAGAAACAATTACCATATCACTGAGATTCCATAAGTTCTTCTCATCAAAAGAATCCTTTACATAATTAGTTTCTTCGATCATGATCCCCCTTTGTACCAAAGAAGCTTTCATCATTTATATACTTTTTCATAGAATAAAAAGGGCAGGCGCGCCCACTGATTGATAGGTCGTAACCACACCAGCTACCTTGATTCCTCCTCAGTTCCGCTACCCCATAAGCACCCATCTCAGAAGTTAGAGCTGCTCCGATCAAGGTCTGACTCGATTCCTCCTAAAACGAATCCTATGGGACAGAACCTCAACGTCAGAACCAAGACTGACGTGACAACAGCCTACCTTTCAATAGACTTCACCCCACCATATAGCCCGTTGTGGTAACAGGAAGGGACTAGCTTCCCGGCAGAGCCTGCCCAAACCTCCATAAACGAAATCAATTTATAAAGGTTTAGGTAATCGTCCCATATAAGAGATTAGAAAAGAATATAAAATAAGACAACAATTCTCGCTTTTATGGAAGATAATATCGTATTTCTGGGCACTGGCGGAGACCATATAGTAACTGGCAAGCAGATCCTGGGAAGCGGAGGTATTATAGTGCAAACAGAGGGTATGCAGTTCCATGTTGATCCTGGTCCAGGAGCGATAGTGGCTGCGAAACAGCACAAGATCAATCCAAGAGAGACAACAGCCATATTAGTGAGTCATGCTCACATCGGGCATTGCAGTGATGTGAATGCTATGATAAGTGCTGCAACCCACAGGGGTTTTGACAGGCAGAGTGTTCTCATAGCAAACAAGACACTAGTGGATGACAGTAATAATAACAAACCAATACTTACAGACTTTCACAGGGAATGTGTCGAAAGAGTCATTGTTGTGACAGAAGGAAATAAAGTAGGAATAAATGATGTTCAGATAGATGCACTGAAGACTGTGCACAATGACCCTGACGGTCTGGGTTTCAAATTCACCTGTCCGAAATTCACACTGGTCTATACAGGAGATACTGAATTTTTCCCAGAGATGCTGGAATTGTATAAGGAAAGCGATGTTATCATATTCAATATGCAGGAGCCTTTCGACAGGAAAGAGCAAGGGCATCTCAGTCCAGAAGATGTGATCAAAGTTTTGAATGCAACTAAACCTAAACTGGCAGTTGTTACGCATTTTGGAAATAAATTGTTGTCAGAAGACGTCTTAGAAGCTGCAAGAGAAATACAGAGACAGACAAGGATACAGACCATAGTCCCAAGAGACGGCACTAAGATAAATCCTGTAAGCTATAAGTATGCAACTATGTAGATTAAGCATACATTAACTTTATAAAAACTTTAAAGTTTTCCAAGATTATAGAATTCCGATTCTTAAAAATACAGGAGGGTTTAAAATGAGTGAGAAAAAACGCGCACTAATCACTGGAATAACAGGACAGGATGGATTTTATCTGGCAAAATTACTGCTTGAAAAGGATTATGATGTCTTTGGCTTTGAGAGAAGAGCAAGCCAGAAGAACAGAACAAATTTAAGAGGAATTGAAGACAATATCTATTTCATATCAGGGGATCTTACTGATCAGCAATCTATAGCAAGGGCTTTGAAAGAGGCAAAACCTCATGAAGTCTATAATCTTGGTTCGCAATCTTTTGTAAAAGCTTCCTGGGACCAGCCAGGGTATACAGGAATGGCAACTGGGATGGGTGTCTGCAATGTATTAGAAGCGATCAGAGAGATAGATCCAAAAATAAGATTCTACCAGGCTTCGAGCAGTGAATTGTTCGGAGATGTTGAAAAAAGCGCAGAACACTTTAGTGTTGATACTGTTCCGCAAAATGAACAAACACCTTTCTGGCCAAGAAGCCCTTATGGTTGTGCGAAATTATACGGTCATGCATTAACAATCAATTTCAGGGAAAGTTTCGGCATGTTCGCTTGTGCAGGAATACTATTCAATCACGAATCTCCTAAAAGAGGATTTGAATTTGTGACAAGAAAAGTAACGCACAATGCTGCATGTATCAAACTAGGACTTACAGATGTTTTGAGATTAGGAAATATGGATGCAAAGAGAGATTGGGGCTTTGCAGGAGATTATGTAGAAGCTATGTGGCTTATGCTGCAACAAGAAAAACCTCAAGATTATGTAATCGCTACAGGCGAGACTCATTCTGTTAGAGAGATGACCGAGATTGCTTTCGCAAGAGTAGGACTTCCTATAGATAGGTGGGAAGGGGAAGGAAACGAAGAGAAAGGCATACACGCAGGAAAAGTTATTGTCGCTGTTGATCCTAGATTCTATAGACCTGCAGAAGTTAATCTGTTATTAGGAGATTCTTCAAAAGCCAGAGAAGAATTAGGTTGGAAACCAAAAGTGGGTTTCAAAGAACTAGTACACATGATGGCTGACAGCGATCTAGAATTATTAAAGAAATAATTTTTTTATTCTTCTTTTTTCAGGGCCATGATTGCCTGGGCAATGTCGCCCTTTGTATTCTTCAATGCTTCTTCTGCTTGTTCCTTGCTGACGCCTGCCTGGTCCATAACTGTCTTGATATCATCTTCAGGAATCTGAATGTCCTCTTCCAATTCCCTGATGACTGGTTTGCCGACAATCTGGAATGTTTCCTGGCCCATGACATTTACTTTACTGACTTCTGGAGAATCAAAAACATATTCTTGCTCAGCTGTTCGGATGATGACGACTTCTGCAGGAATGTTTACCTGCTGCATCCCCATCTTTCTCATCATCTGCTGCATCTTCCGTTGGTTCATTCCTGGTATCATTTTAAGTGAATAACATAGGTCCTATGAACATGTGAAGCATTATCATGAATATGATAATTATAACGATAAACACAATGACTGCGCCAGGTCGTATCTCTATCTTGCTCCTGGTCTCGTCAAAATATCTGGTGATTCCCCCCATGCCGCTCGGCAGCCGAATTCTGCTGTCTTTTGCCATATTATCCTCATAAATCCTATGTTTGATATTTAAAGGTTGCGGTAGAAACTTTGGATCCTTTCTTCTATCTCTAGTGCAACAGGATCGTCTGCTTCTTTATCGAACCTCACTTCTGGCGCGAGAAAATCAGCCAGATCAGAACCAGAAGAAATCATGTCAAACAATCTCTCGCATATGTCTATATTAAAGCAAGGTCTGTTGTCTTTCATGCAGAGATTCTTTTTTCTGTTTTCAGCAATCAATTCCAGTGCCAAATCAGGATATTCAAGCAAAGCTGTTTGCGCCCTGAAACTTTCTGCAATTGTGTGCCTGAATTCATTATAAAATGCCCGTGATTCTGGTCTGTAGATTCTTGTCGCATGGAATTTCGGACGCCTTGCCCTTCCTTCTTTTGCAGGAGGAAACGGTCGTTTCACTGTAATTAAAATAAAAGGGTCTCGCGGAATCACTTCTGCACCCCTGAACAATCTCATCCTATTATTGTACTGTTCTCTTGCAAGCGCATAGATGTTCAACTGGATCCTGTGCTTCGGACTTTCATTCGCACCCCCCAAAGCTCTTTTGAAATCAAGGACTGCGATAGAATCTCCCAACCTCAACTGGCCGTCAGAATGACCTCTGATGATCCTTTGTTTTCCATCTACCATTATAACATATTCCATCTCTTGTTCGCAGTAAGATTCTCTTCGAGAAATTGGACTGCCGAACCTATCTAGTGTTCTGTTATGTATGAAATCCTCACCTTCTGGCTGCGCATTGCAGATCTCGTGCCTTGTCGTTCCTGCGATGCTCATCTCTGAAACTGGAAATTGATCAATGAAATCTCTTCTGAATTTTGAAATCAATTGTGCAAGATAACATCTGCCTCCGAATTCAGAAGCACGAAGATGGTAGAATTTTCCAGGAGTGAATTTTCCTGGGAATGGCATGATTTTTTCTCCTTTCAACTGGTGCATGAAAGAGCCTCTTGCTTTTTCATCACCGTCAATGTCCATGTCACAATCAGTATTTAAAAAAAGTAATTCTGCTTCTATGCCTGCGCAAGTATAACCTTCATTGATGCAATCAGCTCTAAGGATGTCTATATGTTTAGGATCCATAGTGTCGATCCAATCAGCAGTACAATAGCCTGGTTCACCATCCAGCTCACACTGTTCTCCAAACTCGCATCTGAAGATGTTAGGGTGTCTATAACAAGTGGGATATATCAGGTTTTTTTTCACGTTCTACAATCCTCGCATTTATTCGATTGATTATTCTTTTTATGGCAGTCGGATGTGCTTCTCTTTCAAAAGGTCTTTCAATATCAGACATGAATGTTTTGCTGAAATGTGTCAGTTCTGCATTCGGCGTATAATGTTCAATTGCCATCTTCATAATAGTGAAATACGGACTTGTCGAGGATGCAGCAACATCAATCTGTTTTTTTCCGGTCCTGTCGTGCTTCTTCGGAAACTGCAGCATGTTTATAAGTTGGCCGTAAAACATTGCCATCAGATGCCTGTTAAGCATGCAACTTCTCTCGATCAAAAGAGTGAATTCATCATCTGTCATTGACCCTAACAATTCTTCAAGCTTGTGTTTTCTTCTAGGATCCTCGTCCTCCAGATATTCTTTTGCATCTGCAGAATCGTACAAAGATAAACCGTGCTGTGCAAAACCAGGCTTCAAAACACCATCTCTAATGTCTCTTACACTCTTTGTAACAGAACCGAAACCAACCCTGTCATTGAATTCTAAATATCTAGATATTTCTGCAACCTCTTTTTCAAAGACATGGTATGCTTCTAATGATCCTGTCTCTGGATTGATCCTGAAATGTGCTGGCTGAAAAACAGGAGTTATAGGAATGATTGCAAGATTCTCATGCAATTCATCAGGTTCAT
>JAHWIA010000027.1 GCA_019322855.1 Candidatus Woesearchaeota archaeon
TGTTTCTTCTGACTCAAGAAGGCTGCTCTGGATAAGGTTGAATGCTTCGACAAACTCGCTGTTGGTCTCCCTCCATTTGGTGAGATAAGCATCAAGGCTTTCCCGCGCGCTCTCGTATCTTTCTGTCTCTACGTCCCACAATACTTTTTTCATGTCAAGCGCCAGAGGTCCTGAAAGATGTTCTGCTGCAAAATTTATTGCATTCTCTATATTGCTCGTATGCCTCATATAAGTGACAATGAAAAAGATGCACTGTATCATCTGGTTGCTCGCGGCCAGTCTCCAGCTTTTGGCCAGGAAAAAAGGAAGCTTGGTCAAGAGATAAAACAAGATCAAGCCCACGAACAAGAAAAAGATTACAAAGAATATTGTCGGTTCCCCACCCAGAAGAATAGGCAGGACATAACCCAGCAGTCCTCCAACCACCATCACCAACAATGGAAACAGGATAGAAAATGCAAGCACGCTGTCAGGCGTCACATCCAAATGGCAAGTCTCGATAGCTTCGCTCACAGGAACAGATTTCTTAGGATCTGCCTTCAGCTTCAGGATCTTTTCTGCCCACTGACAGCCCCTCTCATAATATGACAATTTTTTAGGCAGAAGTTCGCGCTTGAATTCTGTATAATGCCTTGATTCTACTGTCTCAAAAGAGGACAGTTTCTGCTCTGCTTTATCTGTCAATCCCTGCTTGATCTTTTCAAGATACTTCTCCCTCAATGCTTTTTTATCTTCTGCCATTGTTTTTATGATGCTTAATATGATGTTTAACTCCTTTGTGAAGTATGATGTATAATGTGAATAATAAAACCATTCCTATTATAGCCATCAAGAGTATGAAATTCCTTTGCTTGTTCTTTTCTGCAATCTCTTGCTCTGCTTTCTGAAGTTGTTTCTTAATCAGATCTGCTTTTACTTCTTCTTCTAATTTCTTTTGCTCTGCTCTTTCTTCTAAAGATTCAATATAATTTTGCTGACAGTCGAAAGGACAATTGATCTTGTTTTCATAACCAGTGCATTTTCCGTCAAGATTGCACAGATCCTGTAGTTCAAAACTGAACTTTAAGTTTCCGTCCTTATAGAAATTAAGCTCGCCCCTGCTCCCCAAGTACGGCAGTTTTTTTGTCACTAATTTCTCGTCCACAAAAGAAGGAAGATCTGTCAATCTATAGAAAGACTCTTCATAAGGAAGATAATACTTGACAACATCTTCGTCAACGATCTGGATGAAATCTGCAGCAGAGAAATTCGCCTCTTCATAAGTGCCTTTGCTGTTCTCTACATTGATAAGACGTACTGTACCATCTTCAGAAAGAGAAAAATCAACCCTCATTACATTTGTCTCTGCAAATACAGAAGAAAAAGATAGCACAAAAAGTAGCAAGATCATCGTAAAGATCAAAATCCTTCCTGATAATTTTTTCTTCATATTAACACATTCCGAAATTTTCGCATATGTATGAATTTATGACTGTTTTAGATTCAAAATTTATCTCCCTTTCAGGAGGCATATTAGCGCTTCCCATGAAATTGAAACCTATGTTTGAATATTTTCCATAGCAGCAGGCAAACTTATCATTGCAGCACACATTACCGCAGTCTGAATTAAACTTGTCAGGTTTTGTATTCTCGCATTCCATCTGATCGTTTGTAATATCCCAGATGCAAGTATCGTATTCGTCGCACAGCCCAAAAGTATGGCCGAATTCGTGTGCTGCAATGTGCGTCAACCTGCCGCACTTGCTCCCTCCAAGATAGACACTGTCTCCTCTCATATACGTGAATCCGCACCCGCACGCAAGCTCATCCTGCTCAATACTGTCCAGACCTATCACTCTGTAATTATAGATGTATTCTCCTTCATCTGTGACTTCTGGCGCTGGCAGGGAAGTCCCGAACTTTTCCTTGTGCCATTCATCTGCAAATATTGAAAGAGAACTCACCTCGAAATCGCACGCATCCTCTGACTTCAAGGTCTTGTCGATTATAAGAAAACTTTCATCAGGTATCGCAGTCTGTTCTTTGATGAAATCTATCGCTTTCCCCACCCTGTCAAGAAAATCTTCATCAGAAGGCAAGTAATTGATAGGAACAAAAAGGATCATGAACGGTCTCGGCAGAGTATTGTTTATCAATTCGCATTCTATCCCATTGCAGGTGTAACCTTCAGGACAACCGCAGATGAAACATTCTGCAGTCTCTTCTGATTCGCATATATCTCCAGTTTTCAATGCTTCAACAGAAAGAATTTCTGAGATCTCATCTTCTTCATAGATGGGCTGGCTCAACCTTTCTTTTTGATTCTTATAATATAAGCTGTTATAATAAAGCAACGCAGCAATAACTATTACAATGATCATCCCTATGATGATGTAAAGAGTAACTGCTCCTTTTCTGTTCTTTGTTAAAGGTTTCATATTTCAACATTTCTTTATTATCGACTGGACAAATCTGTCGTCTGTACATTTTTCATATTCTGGATGGACAACCTCAAAAGTCTCTGTGCAGAAACGCGACTGCACATGGTTGCAAACATTGATGTCTGTCACAAAGTGGGGCAACAATTTAAAGCATTCATTGTCTTCTGTATCGCACTGTTGTGCGTATTCTTTTCCCATGAGATACAATAATATCTTTAATCTGACTGCTTCTTCTGAATTGGTCCTTGTGGTCATCTTCTGAAACTCCCTGATCTGGTTCGCGTTGCTATAAAGATCTCTTATGTTCTTGTTCGCAAGGAAAGTTTTACCGAACAATGTCCCGAAATGCGTTTGGTCATAGAATTTTCCCAGATTCTTCTGGAAAATATTCCTTCCGCCATATAATAAGGACCTTACTGCTTCTGGCGTCAATGATTGTTCTGCATCTTTCATTCCTAATCGGGGTTCGATCTTTTTCAATAATTGCTCTGTCCTGAACTGCATCTCTTGTATGTGATCCCCAAGATTGGATGTTTCATCAAGGAACTGGACACCATCCACATTGTTCGCATGCTGCATCAAAAGCTCTTCTGCGCCGACGTTCATCAATTCCTTGGCATTATTGTATTCATTAGATGTCCTTGACATCTGTTCTATAAACAGTACCCAATCCTCAAAAACTTTGCCGTTAATGAATAGTTTGAACGAACTGAAAAAAGATGACGGTCTCGAGATAGGAAAGGTCATCATCTTTTGCCTCTGCAGTTCATTCTTTTGCTGCAGATTAAGAAGCAAATCCGGCAATAAGAAATTTTCAGGAAGCTGATAATTATTTTTATCATCCATAAGGATGTTCTGGAGATTTATCTCTAATCCTTTGCTGGATTCTATCCTTTGCTCGAACATGTTTTCGTATACATTATTTGAATACACACTGCCCATTATGCTTATGACAATGCATGCGATTATCAATAAAATAATTCCTATTCCAAAACCGAACCTCAATGAATCGCTGAACTTGTGCTTGTGAGGCCGGATGATGTATGCGAATGGCCATAGTGCAGAACGAAAACCTATCTTTCCAGTTGTCCTCTTAAGTGCCGTGAAGAGAAGATAGACCGGTATCGGAAGCAGTATCGCCATAAGAACAAAAAATATTAAGGCCAGATACAGCATGCTTATCGGCCTTAATAATGGTGCAATAATATAGGTGAAAAAAAGGAATGCGAGCGCAAACAAGGAAAATAGATAAACATAGATCACAATATAGACTCCGAATAAGGCAAAGAAATTATGTCTTTTATGAGTCTTCAGGTAATAAAGAGTGGCCCTTAGCAATGCAAGACCCATCAAGATAAAGAACGGCCAGCTGTATATGCCAATGAAACCGAACAAGGCAATGCTTGTGAAGACTGCCATGACTTCGTTTTTTGTCTCATAGCAATGCCCGATCAGAGTAAAAGCAATTATCAAAGCTACAATGAAAGCGACAGCCTGCCATATAATCCCAATATAAATACCAAGAAAAAGGATGCACGCCAAAAACACAGACATTCTCACGTCACCGTTCAGCATGAAGAATTTTTCAAGATTGAATTTTTTCTTATAATTGAGCAATGGTTTTTCCACTCCAGGAGCGATGTGTTCTTTCAGGATGTATCTTGTCAATAAAGTGACAAAGATTGCAGTAAAACAAGAAATTGTGAATATCATTATTGCTATTGTGAACAATTCATGGTTCATCGGTTTAAGATAAAGGATCACGAAGATGTACGCGATGATTCCTGCCAAAAATCCTATGATTAGTTCATACAACAAGGACTGTGCTTCTGGAATGTTTTCTTTTGCGCATTTGTAACCAAGATAAATCGCAATGGCTGCAGGATATGCTGCAAATATCACAAAATACCAAGCATCACCAAGAAAGAGATTCTTTGCAACAGAAAGCATCAGCAGCAGCACTATAGGCATACCGATTATCAGAAATATCAATGGGAACCTTAACACTGAGAAATGAGAGCTTTTCTTGTAGCAGAATTTCAATGCTTCCTCAATCTCTTTCCTGTCGAAACCTTCTTTCAAAAGCTCTGTTCTTATCTGTTTGACAGAATAACCAAGATGTGCGTTCCTTTCGATATATGCTATTATCCTCTTGCTCGGCATGATTAAAAACCTCTTTTTTTTATGATTTTGCTTTTCAATAATTATTTAAGCGTTCTCTTCCTGATCTGTTTCTTGCACCACCTGTCCCATAGATCAAAGATGGTCTTGCTGTCCAATGCGCCTGTCTCTTCTATGACTGCGTCAGATATAAGATGGAACTGGTCGTTGCACGCAATACTGAACGGCGCTTCCAACAGGTCAAGATTCTTTGCTTTCAATGCGTAATCTACCTGTGCCTGCTTTATCTTGGACCTCAATAATATGTTGTCCCAAACCGCGTCCCATTTGCCTGCCCATTGCTTGACATTGCCTGCAATACTCTTCAAAATATCGCTGTCTCCGTTAATGAGATCAGGCGTAGGTTCAAGCTCATCTTTTGTAGAGCTGTATTTCAATAAATCGACAAAAGCGTTCTCTCTTGCAGGATCCTCAAGCCAGTCTTTCCTTACTTCTGTTATGCCTGTCAATCTCCTCCACCTGTGCAGGCCGTCAGGTGAACGTACTGGATTTGCAGTCAAGATTATGTCTGTCGCCTTGAATGAAGTCTTTGGGACTCCTATGTCATTGACTACCCTGTCAAAAACTCCGTACGGACTGTCTGCGTGTATTGTGCCTGCAACTACATTCGCTGCAGCACCAACTCTCATCGCCTCATACAATGCAATGGCTTCAGTGCTCCTGACTTCGCCGACAATCAGACTGCTGTCTCCCAATCTTAATGTTGCCCTGATACCGTGCGTTGCACTTACTCCGGATTCTTTCACTGTTGCGAGCTCTGACGCAACTTTCATTGACAAAACATTATAACCCAGCCTTCTTATCTGTGCTGTCGGAAGTTCAATCGTATCTTCAATAGTGATTATCCTGTAACGCCGCATGATCTCTACCATTAGGCTTCCAAGAAGGCTTGTCTTACCACTGCTCCTTGTTCCTGCAACAAGCATTGTCTTTGTCCCGTCGATAAGGAAACTTATTATTCCTGCAGCAAGATTGTTGATCATCTTTACGTTTATGAATAAAGGAAGCGTCCATGGCTTGTTCCTGTGCCTTCTGAAAGAGAATGCAAGACCTGTAGGATCGAGTGGCGGACCTATTGTACTAACCCTCGTCCTCGCGCCTGGAAGGTCAAGTTCAGTATCAAGTATTGGGTTTGCCTCATCCAATGGCTTGCCGCTGACCAATCTTAATTTTGTCGCCCAACTTTCTGCTTCTGTCCTTGTAGGGACTATGTTTGTGGTGCAGTCACTGAACTCTTCATGCACAATAAAGATCGGAATCCTTCCCAGCGGACTGTTGACAGTTACGTCCTGTATCTTCTCATCTTCCATCAATACTTCGATCAGGCCAAATCCTACTGTATATCTCAAAAGAATCTTTGCCAGTTCATCAAGCTCTTTTTTCTTCAACTTGTATCCTTTGGTTGCTGAAAGCTCGCCAAGCATGTCGCTTCCGACGTTCAAGAAAACTTCCCTCATCCTTTCAGGATCTATGAATTCTGATCTTGTCGGTTTGTGCTCTGCCATTATGCCTCGAGAAGTATCAAGAAGTTCGTATTGCTCTTCTGTCAGCCTGAACTCGGGCGGCATCATGTGGTAGAGATACTGCACCTGATCTGCAGTCTTGAATATGTTAATCTCTGTGTCTCCAAGCGTATAAGTATCAAGTATCTCGCTATCTTCTGGGTATTGCGATTGTAATTTAGTGTACATGAAATCAGGCTTGATGATTGGCCTGAAGATGTTCCTGTAGATCTTCCTGTTTCCTATGCTGTGGCCTTCTATCTCTGAAAGCACGCTCTTGATCAGACGGGAGTTTTCCAGCTGATGTTTGACAAAAGAAAGGATAGCAATGTACTTGTCTTCAAACTTCAACATTCTTTCATCATTTACGCTGTCCTTGAATATCTTCTCTTCCCGGATGAGACGTTTCAACCTGACGTACGCGCCGATAGGATCCTGTTTTATCTGGAAGAAAACAATATTGTTTATCTTGTCCTGCCTGAGCATGTACCAGCTTCTGTACTGGGGCTGTTTTCCGATCTCGAACAATGAAAGCTGGTTTTTCTTCTGCAACAAATCTTCATATACCCGCGCGATCTCTGCAAGTATCAAGGTCTGTTCCATCTCATACTCATAATCTCTTTTCTGGTAGAAAACTATCTTTGTTGCATCCTTGACTTTTGTCAATATCTCTACAGCCTTTGACATTGTCAATGGATCATCTTCAAGGCTAGGAATTTTTGTGTAAGAATCGCAATGCACTCTAAGAACTCTGTCTTCACCTTCCCTGACTATATCAAAATCCCAGTCTTTAGCGGGAGTTCTGAATAATGCCATCCATTATTACCCCTTTTTCACCTATATTCACAGACAATATTGATTGGACAATAGTTATCTGTTCATAATAAGCAAAAGACTATATTTATTGCACCAAATTGAGTCTTTTGCTATATATCATTTATAAATTGCAGTGTTTTAAAGTAAGCGTATATATTTAAATATTTCCTATATTTATAAAGGAAATGAGGGTTAAGCAAACCAAAGAAAAATAAAGAGTGTAAAGAGGGATAGGATGTCTGCATTGTTCAAAAAATCAAGCAGTGAGGGAAGAGCTTCAATGACCGGCACAGCCAGGGCTCCGCCAGGTGTGGCGTCTGCTGCTGAAAAGAAAAAACCTATCACAGAGAAAGGACTTAAACTGAGCCTGGGCCTGAAAAAGAAACCAGTAGAACCTGCAATCCCAATGGAACTGCAGGAAAAGATGAACAACATGGACAGGAGAATCAGAATTCTTGAAGACAGATACAATAACCTGAAAAGAGAGATGCAGTTCGCAGACACAAATATCATACGAAATAAGCAGGATTTGTCAAAAGAGGCAAAGGCATTGGATTCAGAAGTGAATGAGATCCAGCAGACAATACACGAACTGAATGACAAGGTGAGCGAAATCACAAAGGAATTGCAGACCTGCGCCAAGTTAGCAGACTTGAAAGTTCTTGAGAAATATGTTGACATGTGGCAGCCTGTGCAGTTCATCACAAGAGAACAGGCGCTTAAGTTTATTGAAGAAAAACTGGGCAACAAGAAAACAAATGCACAACAACATTTATAAAGGAGAAATATAATTATCAATTAAGATGGTAGAGTTATTCGGTGGTAAAAAAGAGGCGAAAGGCATCCCTACTGACAGAATATTGCAGATGCAGCAGCAGGGTTACGACAATGACCAGATAGTTTCTGTTTTACAAAGAGAAGGTTACAAGAGCGATGAGATTTTTGAAGCTATTTCTCATGCAGATGTCAAGAAAGGAGTTACTGGTGCACCTGTCAGCAATGTGACTGAACCTGAAGCGCCGATGGAACTTAAGCCGAAGGCAGTAGGAAAACCTCCTGCGATGGGAGGGATTGCACCTCCGCCGTTCGCTGCAAAACCAGAGATGAATGTTGAGAAGATAGAAGAGATTGCAGAAGCCATCATTGAAGAGAAATGGGCAGAAGTCACAGAGAACATAAACAAAGTCATTGACTGGAAAGAAAGGACAGAAAGCAAATTGAATGAGCTTGATACTAAGTTCGGGCAGGCAAAGACTGCAGTACAAGGCGTGAAAGACGAACTTATGGACAAGCTTCAGGAGTATGATAAACAAATAACAGACATCAGCACAGAAGTAAAGGCGATGTCTCGGGTTTTTGAAAAACTATTGCCTCAATTCATGGAGAGTGTAAGTGAATTGAGCAGGGTTGCTTCAGGGACGAGCGCAGGCAAGAAGATTAAAGAAACTGCTGCAGAGATTGAGACAGAATTGACGCAGAAACCCAAGCCAAGAAGAGCAGCGGTCGCAAAAAAAACAAAGAAACCTAAGCAAAAAAGCAGGTCAGAAGAGATTTTCGGTCTTTCTGAAGAGGGAGAAGAAACAGAAGAACCTGAAGAAGAGAAACCAAAAAAGAAAAAGAAATCTATAGAAGACATTGAATTATAATTTAGAAAAAAAATCTAATTATTTTAATTATTTCTTTGGAGGTATGTGTATCAAAGTCCTTATTGCAAATGCAATGATCACTGCCAGTGCTGCTAGCCCCAGAACCTTAGGATGGAACAATACATTCTGCACTGCTGCACCGTACGCGCTGGATGATGGCAATCCTGTCGCATTGGCTGCTACTTCTGGAACACCGCCAAGAGTAGCAACAGGACCTGGAGTCAAACCAGTTGATGCGTCAGGAGCTTCTCCTACCAATCCCGGACCGAACACACTCGCGACTCCTGCTAATAGAATGAATGCGATAAGGAAAATCAAGATCCAATGAGGAGTTGTCCATTTTTTTGTCATTACATCCTGGATAATTTCCCATTTGATTCCCATGATCTGCAATCCTAGCAATAGGAAGATGAGAAATACGAACAGCAGCACAAACCACGGCGACATGAAGAATACCAATGCTGTTGCTGCTTTTGAGAATAAGGTCATACAAGCAAGCGCAAGAGCGACTATCGCATTAATGCCTCTTTCTTCTGTGATTATCTTGAATCGTTGCAGTATTGCATAAGATACTAAAAACACTAGCAAAAACGGAAATATGATCGCGACATGCGAAAACAAACTTACGTCAAGGAAAGTTGCCATTTTTTACCTCATTCATTGCCGCCCCAAAATTTGTCAAGGGCTTGTTCAAATGGTGATTTGGTTTGATCTGGCTGTGCAGGCTCGCGCACAACAAACCAGATAATTATTGCGAATACAAGTATTATTATTAAAGCTGCCTGATTGCTAGGGTCATGTAGCGCCTTCAACGGGCCGGGCAATTGTCTTACATAACCTGCGCTTGCAGCAAAGATATAAGCCACAATTATCACTGCCGCGCCTGTGATCCACGTAGAGATGGGCGTCTCTAGTATGCCGAACTTT
>JAHWIA010000028.1 GCA_019322855.1 Candidatus Woesearchaeota archaeon
AGGGCATGGGAACAATAAACTGGGACCAGAGCACATTCAATTTAGAAGTCGATCCAGATGCAAGCGGCACAGTACAGATGGATGAATTCGAAAATATAACTGAGTTTGGAGAGATAAACTTGTCTACAGAATATGAAATTGAAGTGGAGACTCCCACACATGTAAAATCTTTGTTTGATAATTTCGAGCAAAGGATTTCCAATCTCACATTATACACAAAAGACAAGAAGACAGGCGAGTTCATCAGCGGCGTTAGTATAGAATTTATATGTGGAAAGTATAAGGCAGCATCCCTCGGCACTTCAGAATTATTGCAGTCAGGAAAAAGAGGCTTGATAACCCAAGCACCTATCTGTTACGGAGACGGAAGGTTGAGATTTGACAAGCTTGGTTATGATACTTTGACATTAGGGCCAATCACAACAGCTGTCGATGGCAGTCAAGTTCTGACTGCAGAGCTAGAGCCTGTCAGGACGCAGGAAGTTTCTTTGAGAAAAGTCGCGCGTTTTGTTCCTTCAGGAGAAAATGTTTCCATAATAGAGTTTGATCCGCATCAGCCGTTGGAATTTTATGAGAATGCAATAGTTGTGATGGAAAAAGAACAAATATCTCCTTACGACAGTCAGCTTACAGTTGCCATAAATTTCAAGACGCCGGACAACCAATTCATTGAGATTCCGCCAGGCGAATACAGTGTAATGATAATATTGATGGACAGCAGGAATATGACAATCCCTGCAGAGACAAGAACTTATGAAGCAGATGATGAAGAAGTAGAAGTCGTCATTCCATCAATGACATTTGATGAGGGTCTGATGAGTGGAGGTCTGGAATACAATATTGAAACTTGCGGCACAGTATCTATATATGACTATCTTTTGGATGAAGACAATGTGCTTGAACTCAGGGCTTTGCTTTTGAAACGGCCGTTTGTAAAAGTGGAAGAAGTTTCAGAGATAGGAAGAATATCAGAATACACAAACAAGAGCTGTATAAAATTAAGACCTACTTTCATATCTTAGGTCACAGGCGTGACTGATTGTTTGGCAACAGCAAGAAGTTCTTCTGTATTATACTGTCTCGTCCTTCCTAGACTTCTGCAGCTCAACTGACGATACTTATTCTCTATCTTGTCACAGACAGTGAAATCTCCGCTGAACGCGAACATGATATAACAGCTGTCCCTGTAAGAACTTTCATCTATCTGGGCGCAATATTTTGATTTAGTATTTTTTAATGCAAGATGCTTGAAACAAATGTTTTGTTTTTCTTGTGCAATAGAAGTACAGTAATCAAGGCCCTTGCTCTCGCTCGATTTTTCAAGCACAGTCTCTATTTCAAAAGCAGAAGGTTCTGGTGCGCCTTCTTCAACCAACGGCCGTATGATGATTTCTTCCTCAGGCTCTTCTGGCACAACAACAGGTTCTGGTTCTTCTTCCTCTTCTACAGGCGCAGGTTCAGGACTGGGTTCTGGAGAAGGAACCTCTTCTATCACAGGGCCTGTAACTTCTTCTCCTACTGGCGCAGGAATCCTTATTTCAGCTTCTGGCTCTTCTCCGCCTATGAAGAAGACGAGCCCTAGACCGACAGCTCCGATAACAACCACGATGATGAGCAGATAAACAAGAAATCTTCCTGAGATGTGAATAGAAGGCAAAATCTTTTTCTTCGCTGGTTTATATAAAAGATCAACAGCAGAGTTTACTAATTGCGCATCATAACCTTTGCTTATCAGATAATTCCTTAAGGTAGTTATGCTGTAGCCTGCCTCTTTTTGTTTCTTCAGATAACTTGCAAGTTGTTCTACCTGTCTCTGATTATACGCCATCAGAAAGAAATAAGTTAAATTGGTTTTTAAGCTTTTTTGTTTGAAAAAGAAAAAAGAAAAGAAAACTGGCTTATGCAGTAGCCTTTTCCAATTGTTTCAATGCAAGAAACTCGTATGCCTTGCCAAGAACAACCATTGCTTTTGGCAGGTCATTGACAGTCATGCTGTTGCTTGTCTGCCATTCGTCATCCTTGTCCTTGTAGTTTCTTTCAAAACTCACTGTCTTGAACTGAGAGATCTTTCCGTCTCTCTTAGCTTCATTTTTCCATACAGTGGCGCTGATATTGCCGACCCTGAATTTTTGTTCTGGTTTTTGTCCCATTTTTATACACCTCGATCTAATTCATTCTTTTTTACATACAATTCAGAACTTTGCAAAGTCTACCAAGAATAGTGTATAGAAGACTTAAAAGCTTTTATGTGAAAAATTTAGAATTATTTTATTCTGATTTCAGGAATTTCTCTATCTCTTTGATCTCTTTCTTTATCTCTTTAATCTTCTCTTTATTATCTTCCTGTACCAGAAGTTCCCAGCATTCAGGACATTTGTATTGGAATTCTACTGCATTCTCAAAACCTATTCTCATGCACTTGTTATCACATGTAAAGAAATGATTCTCTTGTTCTCTTTTCAATCGCTCCTTCAATCTATCAAGTCTGTCTTCTTTGAGCTTTAATACAACAAACTTGATCTGCTTCAATTTAAAGGTCCAGTAATAAATGTACCATCCTTTTCTCTTGTCTTTCCGCCTGATAAAACTTACAAGATTGTGCTTCAGAAGCCGGTAAAGCATGTTTCTGGTCTGGTTGACCTCCATCTTCAATGCTTCTGCCAGCTTGAACTCGCTGAAATTCTTCTTGTTCTTCAGCTTCATAACTAAAGGCACTACATCGTTTCCTGCGGTTTCAGAAATAACATTCTCAATAAGATTGTTTGTCAGCCTCATTTGAATCCCTTAAAATAGTATGATTTTCGTCCAGCTTATTATATAAAACTTTCGCTTTTTATTCTCACAGATCTTTGGTGATAAGGTCATTAAACCTAAGCCCTTTTTCTTTTGCAACATCCATATTAATCAAAAATTTAGTTCTTTTAGCTTCAAGATGTTCTATTGGAAGGAATAACCATTCAGTCCTGTCAAAACGAACACCGAACCAGCATTCTGCTCCGAATCTTGAGCAAAAATCTATCAATTGATCCACATCTTCCTTATTCACATATAGCTTGCTATTCTTGGAAGCTTTGCATTCTATAGCCAAATTTCTCTTGCCATTGCTCGCGATGATGTCAGGGCAAGGAATGGGTGCGCTTCCACTGCCAGCTACCCTGATGGGCATCCAATCGCTCTTCCAGAATAGATGGATCAGTTCTCTTTCAGCATTAATCCCCTTCTTTTTTCTGCTCATACCCCTATTATTAGCATATGGATTTTTAAAATTATCTTTTAACCGAAGGATTTATAAACAATCTAAAACATAATCATTAGGATGACTCAAAAACCTACAAAGAAATTGCTTCCATTGGCAGCAATGGAATCCATCATGAGAAAGGCTGGAGCGCCAAGAGTCAGTGAAAGCGCAAAAGTCGCACTAAAAGAGGTAATAGAAGACATTGGTAGAGAAATCGCTCTCAGGGCAGTGCAATTTGCCAAGCATTCTGGCAGGAAAACAGTGAAGCCTGCGGATGTAAAATTAGCAGCCAAATAGGAGCAAAATTTAAATATTACCTTGTAATATTCTGATACCAATAAGGGGGTAACTTTGAATGAAACTTACTTTAGCAGAGCCTAGATATTTAAAAGACAGCATAACAGTAATTTCAGAGCTGGTCAATGAAGCCAGATTCAAGATTACAAAGGATGCTGTTGAACTGGTTGCAATGGACCCTGCCAACGTGGCAATGGTCATCTTCAAGCTACTATCAAGTTCTTTTGTAGAATATGCAGTTGATACTGATACTGAATTATCCATCAACTTGGACAATCTGAAAAAGATCCTGAGAAGAGCAGGACCTTCAGATCTCTTGACATTGGAATTGGATAATGCAAAACTTAAGATCACTCTCAAAGGCAAGAGCACGAGAACCTTTTCTTTGCCGATACTTGAACTTGAAGAAAAGGAACAGAAGATTCCAGACTTACAGTTCCCAGTCACAGTCAATACTAACACGACAGTTATTGCAGAGGCAATCGAGGATGTTGACATTGTCGCAGAATCAGTCAGCCTGGAAGCTGCGCCTAACAGTTTCATAATATCTGCAGAAGGCGATCTTTCAAAAGCAAAGATAGAGATAGCAGAGGATGACGAAACCAAAATTCAATCAAAGAGCAAGGCAAAAGCAAGATACAGCATAGAATACCTGAAAAAGATAATCAAGGGAAGCAAACTGGCAAACAATGTGTCATTGCAGTTCAACAAAGACTATCCATTAAGGGTTGAATACAAAGTCATTGATAAACTACTGCTGGCATTCATCCTTGCACCAAGAGTGGACACTGATTAAATTTTTCTTACTATTTTTCATTAATATTCTTCTATTGTAGAAATTTTTAGAAAAGTTATTAAATGAGTTTGCTCTATTCTACAGAATAAACAAAGAGGTGAGCAAAATCGCAAGATTCACAGGTCACATTGTTTCATTGAAATCCAATGGCAAGGAAGTCTGGGGTACTGTCTCCCAGGACAAAGGAGGAAAGATTGAGCTGAAACCTATTTCTATCAAGAATTTCAAACTTAATATATATGACAAGGTAACTTATGAGAGAGAGATAAAGAAGGGTTTGTTCGGTCTCACAGGAACAAAAACCTGGGCAGTGAAACTGAAAAAGTTAGATAAAAAGAAATGAGGTGTAATTATGAAGGGTTACAGAAAAGGAAGGATCAGGGAAATAAATCACGGAAGCAGGGCGAAAGACGTAGGAAAGATAGACAGGATTTTTGGAAAAGTTGTTTACTTCAGAGCACCGAGGAACAAATACAAACTGAATGACATGGTTTACTTCAAGATGCTGCCTAATGGCGAAGCAGAGATCGTCGGAAAAGTTGAATCAACAGGTTTGTTCCGACGGAAGAAAAAGTACTAATAGAGGAGAATGTCCTCGAAAAGGGACAATTTAGTGCCACTTTAAAAATCGAAAAGTTTATATACTTACCTTTATTTATTATGCTTAGACATTAACACATGTTAAAAAACGGAGGTGAACGTTGATGGCTGATAGTAGATTACAAAATTTAAAAGGAAACCAAAGACTTGTTCAAATAACGCAAATTGGCGGTGGCAAAAAAACAAGATCAGTTAGAGGAAATACCCAAGGCAAGAGTGGCACAGGACCTGAAGTTGTAATGGAAGTCGCTCCTGGAATGGAACCACCATTGCACTCTTTCGTTGTTGTAGCTCCACTAGGCGCAAAAACAACAGGAAAGAAAGTCAAATGGAAGATCGTCAAAAGAGGCGTCAATCCAAGAGAATATAACGTATAAACATATTTTTCTTTTTTACTATCTTTTTTTCTGTGTAATTATCCATTTAAAGCGAATAATTTAAATATAGCAATCAGTTAAAATATTCTCGAACTGTTATATAAGGTATTTAAGATAGAAGTGGTTTATGATGAAAAAAAAGAGGAAGAAATTCTTTAAGAAAGCAGTGCGAATAGTTAGCTATGCCAGGCCATTCTGGAAGATTTTCTTATTATTGTTCATCATCACAATCATTCTTTCTTTGCTTGAGATTGTAAATCCTTACCTGATAAAGATACTGATTGACGATATTTTCATTGCAAAGAACTATGGTTTATTGGTTGCCTTGATGCTCTTCTTTATTTTCATCTTCTTCCTGAAGACGATAGTCGGCATCTTTTTTTCATATCAGGCAGAGAAATTGGAAGAGAACGTGGTATTGAGTGTAAAAAGGCAGTTGTTTGCACATCTTGAGAAACTCGATATGGGTTTCTTCTATAACAAACAACTAGGGGACATCCTTGTCAGGTTAGACGATGATGTTTACGGGATAGAATCTTTCATAGGAATCTTAATAGACGATATTTTGATGAATGTCTTGACAGGCACATTTATTCTCATCATATGTTTTATGATAAACTGGAAAGTAACTCTTAGCTGTCTTGCATTCTTTCCATTCTACATAGTAACCCAGAAGTATTTTGGTGAAAAGATAAAGAAACAAAGAAAGAAATTGGTCGAGATCAGTGCAGGCTTTCTTTCTTTTATGCAGGAAAGTTTCATCTCTATTAAGACAATCAAGACTTTTGTCCTTGAGAATCTTAAACTCAAGAAATATACAAGAACAAGCAGGAGATTGATACGAGAGGATCTAAAATTAAATCTGCTAGAGAGTTACAGTGGCGCAATTGTTGGTTTGATAACATTCACTCCATTGTTGATCATCCTTTGGTACGGCGGTTTCAAGGTCATAACAGGAGCATTGACCGTAGGAAGCTTGATGGCCCTATATTCATATATCGGTAAACTGTTCGGCCCTATCAGCGAATTGGGCAGTATTAATGTTGCTATACAGAGCACCATGGTCTCTGTGGACAGGGTTTTCGAATTTCTTGACAGGAAGTCAAAGATACGGGACAAGCCGAATGCAATGGAAGTGAAGAATGTCAAGGGAAAGATCGAGTTCAAGGATGTTTCATTCTATTATAATAAGGCAGAGCCTGTTCTGGAGGATGTTACTTTTTCTGCAAAACCTGGAGAAAGCATCGGTTTGGTCGGTCCGAGCGGTTCAGGGAAGAGCACTGTAGCCAATATGATAGGCAGGTTCTTTGACCCTGTAGAAGGCAAGATATTATTGGATGGAAAAGATCTCAAAGACTTGAAAGTAGAATCATTGAGGAGTAACATAGGAATTGTCAGCCAAGAGACTGTGCTATTCAATGCTTCGATAAAAGAGAACCTTAGACTGGGAAACCTGAAGGCAACTGACAAGCAGATTATACAAGCTGCAAAGCTTGCAAACATCCACGATTTCATAATGTCCTTGAAAAAAGGATACAACACAAAAGTGGGGGAAAGGGGAGTCAACTTAAGCGGCGGCCAGAAACAAAGACTGAGCATTGCAAGGACAATCCTAAAAAATCCAAAGATCCTGATTTTAGATGAAGCCACTAGTTCCTTGGACACTGAGAGCGAGCAGAAGATCCAGGATGCAATGGACTATATCATGAAAGGAAGAACGACATTCATCATCGCTCACAGACTGTCGACCATCCATAATGTCAACAGGATATTTGTATTAAAAGATCATACTATAGCAGAGGCAGGCACATTTGATGAGCTGATGGCAAAGAAAGGAATCTTTCATCATTATTACAACATCCAGTTCAAGGACCAAAACAATTATAACCAAGAACAACCTCAAGAGATACAGGAAGCACAAAATGAAACAGAAGAAACAGGACATATTGACCGAGAAGAAAGCTGAACGCTTTTTAGAAAGCCATGGTATTCCGGCTGCAGAGGGCGAGTTAGTCAATACCTTGAGCAGGGCCAGACAGGTAGCTCTGAAATTAAAGTATCCTGTGATATTGAAGATAATCTCGCCCCAGGCGCTCCACAAGACAGAGATCAACGGAGTCAGGATTGCGGACGATGAAACTTCTTTGATAAGAGAGTTCAACAGTCTGATGCTTCTGGCGAAACGGAAGAGGATTAAGCTTGACGGCATCCTTGTGCAGGAAAAGTTGCACGGTTTGGAGCTGATATTTGGAATAAAAAAAGATCCGATATTCGGTCATGCCTTGATGCTGGGCATAGGCGGAGTTTTTGTTGAAATATTAAAGGATGTGAGTTTCAGGATATGCCCTATTACAGAGAAGGATGTCAATAGCATGATCGAAGACTTGAAATCAAAGAAGCTATTAGCAGGAGTCAGGGGAGAGAAACCGGTCAATATGAAACAACTAAAACAGGTCTTGGTGAGATTGTCCAAGATTCCTTTGAAAGATAAGAATCTTGAGGAGCTTGACATCAATCCTTTCATAATTGATGATAAGAAAGGCAAGGTTGCTGATGCCAGGATTGTTTTTTCTTAATCAAATAAAATCATCAAAATTATCTTCTTCTTTTTGCATAAAGAACTAGTTGTTTTATTGCGTTCACTGCATTCTCTGGAAATGTAAAGCAGGGAACCTTATTTTCTTCTAAAGATTGTTTTATGGTCTCGACAAACCTGCTTCCTGTGGTTACCACAATTATCGGTTTTTTTCTTGTATTATTAAGTTTGGTCAGCACATCCACTATCTTAGGAGTAATCATCGGCGTCTGGAGAAGGGTTATCGCGATTACAATGTCTATATTGCTGTCTGAGAGGCACTTCTTTATCGCAATCTCAAAACCTTCTGTGGATGCATCGCCTGTAAGATCTATAGGATTCTTTACCACGACATAGTCTGCGAACTCTTTTTTCAGATCCTTCACGCTTTTCTTGCGCATGTCTGCCAGTTTCAAGCCATGATTATGTATCGCATCAACAGCTAAAACTCCATAACCTCCGCCGTTTGTCACCACCTGTATCCTGTTGCCTTTTGGTATGATGTATCTGTCGAACATTCTTGCAAAGTCAAACATCTCTTCCAATGATTTCGCACTTATCACATTGGCCTGTTCGCAAACACCATAGAAAACCGCAGCACTGCCTGCCAGGCTTCCAGTATGAGATAGAGTGGCTTTTGCTCCTGCTTCTGTAACCCCTCCTTTGATCGCGATTATCGGCTTTTTTCTGCTGACTTTCCTGCAAACATCAAGAAATTTTTTGCCATTCTTTACACCTTCCACATAAACACATATGACTTTAGTGTCCTTATCCTGGCCAAGATATTCGATAAGGTCTGATTCATCAATATTAAGTGCGTTTCCATAACTCACGAACTTTGCAAACCTGAGTCCCTGTTTCACTGCATGATCAAGTATAGCGCTTCCCACTGCTCCTGATTGCGTCACAAAAGAAATACCTCCTTGCTTAGGCCTCTGCATTCTATAGTTTGGCAGGAAAAGGCAGTCAATATTGTTTTTTGTTTCCAGAACCCCAAGACAATTAGGCCCTATAATTTGCATGTTATACTTCTCTATTTTCTTCTTAAGCTCTTCTTCAAGCTTTGTATTCCCGATTTCGCCGAATCCTGCAGTGATTATTACTAGATTCTTTATTTTCTTTTTTCCGCAGTCATCTATGACCTTTAGAATTATTTTTGAAGATATTGCAATCACTGCAAGCTCTATCTTTCCTTTTACTTCTGTTACATTGCCATAGCAACGATGGCCAAGAATTTCATGCGCATTAGGAGTTATAGGATATAGATTGCCTTCATACCCAGAGTCAATCAAATTTTTGAATATGACATGCCCAACTTTCTCGCTTTCTCTGCTCACACCTATTACTGCTATGCTTTTTGCATTGAAAAATTTATTGAGATTCTTCATTGTCTTGCCTTTTTCTTTGCGAAT
>JAHWIA010000029.1 GCA_019322855.1 Candidatus Woesearchaeota archaeon
TTACATCTCCTACTACCTGGACATTTTCGAGTATGTATTCGTTTGTACTCCAGAATTTCCATCCTGGACCTCCAACCCTGAACTCCATGACATTGATCTTTCTCAGATAATCAGTAGGTATAGGGATCGGAGTTATTGTCGGCTGATTGATGATGTCATTGTACACCACATTGCCGTTAAGTTTAACCACTAATCTTCCTTTGAACTTTTTAGCCTTGAATGATAAAAGGACATTCTGGGTATTTATTGGATCTACAACATTGAAGTTTATTGAATCCACTTCTTCGCTTAAAAGACTGTTTTGTGCAAAAATCGATGTGGCGCTGCCCAGTATCTGGCTCTCTACATCAGAATACAGCACGACCGCGTCCATAGGTATTATCTGGTTGGGTGTTGCTAACTTGTCTAGCCTGCCCGGCACTTTGGAAAGTATTGCCAATTCTGTCACAGGCTCTTCACCAGGAGATATCACGTCAGGGCCTTCTTCTCCAGGAACCACAGGTCCTAGGATTTCTTCCCGAAACTCTGGCGGCACCAGAAGAATGTATAGAATAATAACTGCAGCCAATAATGCTACAAACGCTGCTGCGCCTGAGCCAGTGACTGTTCCCCTCTTATTACGACGTAATTTCATATGCATACTAGCCACCATCCTTTTTAAATAAAAATACCTTTCTATATATAAAACCTACTGTTTTAACCTGTTTCAACCAAAGCTATATAAATCTGGAAATCGGCATGGAAATAAAATGAAAATAATGATCAAAAACCTGAAAGAAGGCAAAGTTAGGCTCAGGATCACGAACAATGATGATTTATGGTATCTGAGCCACATCATAGAAGAAGGAGATTTGATTAAAGGGCAGACTACCAGAAAGATCAAGATAGGCGACAAGGAAAAGGCTGTCAAGAAAACTTATTTCTTGAAGATCAAGACAGAGAAGATAGATTACAGTCCTTCTGCGCTCAGGGTGAGCGGTACGATCATTGAAGGGCCAGATGAAGTTGAGAAAGGTGCGCATCAGTCATTCAATCTTTCACTGAACAGCGAAGTCACGATCATTAAAGATAAATGGTTCAAGCATCAATTGAAGAAACTTGATGATGCTGTGAAAGAAAAGGCAGAAATTTTGATCCTGGCCATAGACAGGGAGAATGCAAGTTTCGCCCTGTTAAAACCAAAGGGTTTCACAATCCTTTCTTCTGTCGAAGGGGAAGTCGAGAAAAAGGCTTTTGCAACAGACAGCAAGGATTTTTTTGCACAGGCAAGCAAGCAATTAGAAGAATTCATTGATAGATATAAGATCAAGAAAGTAATCATTGCGAGCCCGAGCGTATGGAGAGAAAAAATCAGAAGTAAATTAAGCAACGAAGTAAACAAATTGTGTACTTTTGCAACCTGCAGCATGGGCGGGAAGAAAGGCATTGACGAAGTTATGAAAAGTGACGAATTGAAAGGCGTGCTGAAGGAGGATAGGACTGCTGTGGAAATAAACATGGTAGAGGATCTTTTGGCCACAATCGGGAAGCAGGGCAAGGCAAGCTATGGTTTTGATCATGTCAAGGAATGCGTGAATGCAGGAGCTGTCGAAAAAATGCTGATCACTGACAAATTATTGCACGAGAAAAAAGAAAAAGGAGAATATGAAGAGATTGACAAGATGATGGAACAAGTTGAAAAAGCACAGGGAGAAGTTTTTATCATCAGCACAGAACACGAAGGCGGGAAAAAATTGCACGGTCTTGGAGGGATAGGTGCGTTTTTGCGGTACAAACTATGATGTTTGCCTGCTAATTCTTAAGTGTCACTACCAGGTTACAAGGACAGAATTTTACAATTAAAATTGAAGTTTATTTTGATTCGATACGTTTAAATAATACTTTACTTCCATAAGTGCTACTGTTAAGAAATTATAATTGGGGGTAATATAGAGATTTATTACAAACCAAACAGGGTTTTATGGTAAATCGTGAGTAACTACAAGGTACTAAACACGAACTTAACATTAAACCACTATTGGTTGACGAATAACAAAAAAAACGAGGGGGTTGATTTTAAAAATGATAGTAAAGGATGAATTTTTAAGTAAACTGCGTCGATTCTTTTGCCTGAATCTATACGAAGTAAAGATATGGACAGCATTGCTTTCTAGAGGCGTGAGTACTGCTGGCGAGCTTTCAGATATCGCTAATGTTCCAAGGAGCAGAAGTTATGATGTTCTTGATAGCCTAGAAAAAAAAGGTTTTGTAGTCAACAAGCTTGGAAAACCAATCAAGTATATTGCTATTCCTCCAAAAGAAGTTGTCGAAAGAGTAAAGAAAAATCTAAGAGTGGATGCAGAAACAAAAGTCAAAAGATTAAATGATCTTAAGGGCAGTGAAGTTCTGAATGAGCTTAACCTTCTGCACACACAAGGGATTGAATTGATCGAACCTACTGACTTATCAGGAAGCCTAAAAGGAAGGCACAATCTATACGATCATCTTGAACTGACAATCAAGAATGCAGAAGAATCAGTGACATTGATGACAACCTCTGAAGGTCTGATGAGAAAGGTCGAAGCATTGAAGCCTATCTTTGAGAAACTGAAAAAGAGAGGAGTCAAGATCAAGATTGCAGCACCTATCACAAAAGAATGTTCAGACGCTGTGAAAGAAATCAGCAATATCGCAGAAGTCAAGAACGCAAAAAACGTGAATGCAAGATTCTGTATCGTAGATGGAAAAGAATTGACTTTTATGGTATTGAATGACGCAGAAGTTCACCCTACCTATGACATTGGCATCTGGGTAAACACACCTTTCTTTGCGCAGGCACTAGAAGGCATGTTCGACTTAGCATGGAAAGAGATGACTCCTGCTGAAAAAGCATTGAAAACAACGAAATAAGGTTTTGTTTTTATTCTTCTTTTTCTTTGTTCTGGCATAACACTTTCTACTAGTAAAGCTTATAAATGGTTTCTCGTTTATGATTTGTATTATGGATACTAAAAAACTAGCAGCAACTCTGCATCCGCTAGAGAGGAAAGTACTGCCTCTTATATCGAAAGTTAAGAGTTTTAAAGAGCTTGTAGAGAAATCTGGATTGAAGGATGTAGAGGTCATGAGGGCCTTGCAATGGCTGCAGAACAAGGGTGTGATTGTGCTCAAAGAAAAGGTCAGGAAGATTGTTTCTTTTGACAAGAACGGAATGCAGTATGTCAAACAAGGACTGCCAGAGATCAGATTCTTGAAGGCTTTGCAGAAGGATCCTCAATCTGTTGATGCTGTCGCTAAGAAAGCAGGCATTGACAAGAGCGAAGTGAATATCTGCTTAGGCATGCTGAAGAAAAAGGCAGCAATCACGATTCAAAAAGAAGGCAAATTGTTGAAGATAGGAATCACGCCACAAGGACAGAAATTATTGCAGAAACCTACGTTAGAAGAAAAATTCCTGCAATCCTTGAAAAAAGCAAGAGAGAGTGAAAAACTTAGTCCAGAAGAGAAGTTTGCGTTCGATAATCTGAAATCTAGAAAGAATATCATCAAAGTAGAAGTCCAAAAATTAAAGACAATCAGCCTGACAGACTTGGGTAAGAAACTTGAAAAAGAAAAGATTGACCAGGATGTTATTGACAGGTTAACACCAAAGATGTTGAGCAGCAGAACATGGAAAAATAAAACTTTCAGAAGATATGATGTCAAGATCAATGTACCTGCGATTTATGGAGGCAGAAGGCATTTCACAAAAGTCGCTGCAGATTATGCAAAAAAAATATGGCTGGACATGGGTTTCAAGGAAATGACAGGAACTTTTGTCAACACAAGCTTCTGGAATTTTGATGCATTGTTCACTGCACAGGATCATCCTGTCAGAGATCTGCAAGATACTTTCTTTTTAGCAAAACCTAAGGACGGCAAATTGCCGAGCAAAAGGATCGTCGACAAAGTAAAGAAAGCGCACGAATCTGGAACTATAGGAAGCATTGGCTGGCGTTATGAGTGGTTGCCAGAAGAAGCAAAGAAGAATGTCTTGAGAACGCATACTACTGTCTTGAGCGCGCAAACTATCGCTATGTTGAAGGAAGCTGATTTGCCTGCAAAATACTTTGCATTAGGAAAGAATTATAGAAACGAGACAATGGACTGGAGCCATTTGTTTGAATTGAACCAGACAGAAGGTATAGTCATTGATCCTGATGCGAATTTCAAGCATTTATTGGGTTATTTGAAACAATTCTTCAAGAAGATGGGTTTTCCTGATGCGAGATTCAGGCCTGCACACTTCCCGTACACAGAACCTTCGGTCGAGATTGACGTGTTCCACCCTGTTCGAAAAGAATGGGTAGAATTGGGCGGCGCAGGAATATTCAGGCCAGAGGTTGTCGAACCTTTATTGGGAAAATTCGTGCCAGTGCTTGCATGGGGACCTGGTTTTGACAGGATTATAATGGATTATTTCAATATCAATGACATCAGGGAATTGTACAAGAATGACATCAAACAATTGAGGGAAATCAAATACTGGATGAAATAAGGAGAAAAAATGCCAACTGTAACATTAAACAAAAAAGTCTTTGAAAAACTGGTCGGAAAGAAACTTCCATTGGATGAGCTGAAAGACAGAATCAGCATGCTCGGCACGGACCTTGATAAGATAGAAGGCAATGAGATTGTAGTCGAGGTTTTCCCTAACAGGCCAGACATGCTTTCAGAGCAGGGTTTCGCGCGAGCATTCAGCAGTTTCATCGGAGCAAAAACAGGACTGAGAAAGTATAGAGTAAATAAATCTGATTATAAAGTAGTCATTGATAAGAAAGTAAAGAATATCAGGCCTTATACTGTCTGTGCTGTTATAAAAAATCTTAATTTCGACGATGAGAAAATACGAGAGATTGTACAGATACAAGAAAAACTTCATGTTACACTTTGCAGGAAAAGAAAGAAGGGAGCAATAGGCATATATCCTATGGAAGTTATAAGATTCCCTATACGCTTTACTGCAGAGAATCCTAGAGAAATAAAGTTCAGGCCGTTAGAGTTTCCAAGAGAGATTACTGGTCTGCAGATACTGTCGCAGCATCCTGCAGGAAGAGAATATGCAGACTTATTAGAAGGGAAAGACTTATTCCCTATTTTTATTGATTCTAATAATGAAATTCTTTCTATGCCGCCAATAATAAATTCGCATAAAACAGGCAAGGTTAATGAAAAAACAACAGAAGTCTTTATAGAATGCAGCGGGTTCGATCTCGATATATTGAAAACGTGTTTGAACATCATAGTTTCTGCAATGGCTGAGATGGGAGGAGAAATATACTCGATCAATGTAGAATATCCTCCAGGATTTAACTGCAAAAATATTCAAACGCCGGATCTTTCTCCGAAAAAATGGAAAATTGACTTGAAATTCATAAACAAACTTTTAGGTCTTGACCTTAAAGAAAGCGAGATGAAGAAATTTCTAGAGAGAATGGGTTATGGTTATGAAAAAGGCAGTGTGCTGGTGCCTGCTTACAGGGCTGACGTGATGCATCAGGTAGATTTTGCAGAGGACATTGCTATTGCTTACGGATACGAGAATTTTGAGCCTGACATCCCTAATGTATCAACTATAGGTGAAGAAGATAGTTTTGAAGTCTTCAAGAGATACATATCTCAGATCATGGCAGGTCTTGACCTTATTGAATGCGAGACTTATAATCTTACAAATATCGATAATCTGAACAGGAAGATGGGTGTCGAACTTTCGTGCATAGAAATAGAGAATGCAGTCAATGCTGATTATGATGTCTTAAGGTCCTGGGTTCTGCCATCTTTGATGCAGATTTTCAGCGAAAATAAGCACTACGAATATCCGCAGAACATCTTCACCATAGGAACCGCTTTCAAGGAAAATAGCAAGCTAGAGACGGGTGTGGAAGAATTTGCTCGCCTTGCTGTTGCTCTCTGTGACATGGATGTAGATTATACAAAAATAAGACAGATCTTTGACTATCTAATGAGATGCCTGGATGCAAAAGCAGAGTTCATGGACGAAGATCATCCTTCTTTCATTCCTGGCCGGTGTGCCAGGATAAAAGTAAAAGGCAAAGAAGTTGCATATATTGGAGAAATCCATCCGTCTGTGCTGGCAAATTGGGATCTGCAGATGCCTGTAGCTGCTTTCGAACTGAATCTTACTGATCTTTTTTCAGCTCTCAATGATTGAAATAAAAGAAAAATTTATATAGGAATTTCTACTGATATTGAATAATGGGTGTGAACAAGACAGTTTTGTTGGGAATGGGCGGCATCTTCATATTTCTTATTTTGCTAGGTATTGTGTGCGCTGAAAACAAAGTAATATTTGATGAAGACATGTTTATAGATCAGATTGCGCATACAGATGTCGGAACTTTCGATTTCAGATACTATGTCAAGGAAGGAACTCCAATAATCGCAGTGGGCGGTGATGATTTCAGGATGATTCTGGACGAAGGACAATGCAAGCAAGAAGGGATCTATGTGTATTGTTTCGATGATGTTGAATTTGGAAAAATAGATTATGAAAAAGACAAGGAGGTTCCTATCATATCATTCAGGATTGAAGAGATTGTCCCTGCTGTCGCAAGGACTGTAGATAAATCAGAACTCTTGATAGGAGAGAGGGCGATGGTGACTACAACAATCACAGTTCCTGGAAGGATACGGCCAAGGATAATCTATATCGATGAAGCTCCTGAAAGTCTCAGGATCAAGAGTCCTTCAAAAGGGCAAGTGACGAGCAATACCTTGAGATGGGAAGGCATAGTAGACAATGAAATTACCATAACTTACGACCTTGAGCTTCAAGGAGGGGATGTGGATGAAGAGTTTGATGCTACAGTAATCTATGATCTGGATGGAAAAGACTATACAATAAAAGCGCCTTCAATAAGTATCAAGAAGAAGGGTTTGATGGATATAGATTTCGATTTCAGCGAGGATGAAGCAGAAGTTGATGAAGAGATAGAAATAGATCTTGCAATTGACAAGAATACAGAAGAGGATCTTACTGTTTACGAGTTTGAGATTATTTTTCCGAACAATATAGATGTCTTAGAATATAATGAAGCTTTCACAGAGATAGGAAATAAATATGAATTAGACATAACTACCTTAAGAGAAGAGCAAGAGTACACTTTCAAGATAAAGCCTGCTTCTTATGCTAAAACTTATCCAATCATCATCAGAACAGATGTTGAGTCTGATGACGAGGATGAAGAGATAGAAAAAGAGTTTCTGCTTGAAAGCGCAGTAGAAGAACTAAGTCTTTCCTTGAACATGCCAAGCAATATAAAGTTCCAGAACAAGTTCAATCTGAAAGCCAACTACAAGAACAAGAATGATCAAACTACTTTCTACAATATAGAATGCCAGATAAAAGGGGATCTTTTCAATAAAGACTATGATTTCAAGCAAAGTCTGCCTGACAAGCAGACAAATATCGAAAATCAGGATATAGAATTCGATGATCTTTCCCACAGGAATGTCACGCACACTTTCACCTGCACTTATGAGACAGAAGATGGAAGCATATTGAAATCTAATGTCACAAAAACAACAGAGATAAATATTAATGAAACAAAACTTGAAGAGGAAAAGAAAGAGGAAGAAGAGGCACTAAAAGAAAGGGAAGAGAGAGAACAAGAATTGAAAGAGGAAATGGAAGAGCTTGAAGAAGAGCCAGAAGATGTAGAAGTAGAAGAAGGGATCGAAGAAAAAGACGAAGACGAACCAGGCTTCTTTACAAAATTAGGCAGGGCATTGAAAAGGATATTTACTTTCTGGAGACATTAAACGAAACATAAAATGCTAGAAAATTATTATGTTTTAAATTGAATTAAACTTCTAAAGAAAATTTATTCTGATTTTTTAGCTGCAGGCTTTGCAGCCTTTTTCACTGTTTCTTTTTTAGGCTTAGGCTCTGTCTTAGCTTTTGCTTTCTTCTCTTTCTTAGGCTTCTTTGGTTCAGGCTTTACTTTCTGTTTTCTTGCTTTCTTCGGCCGTTCTTTCTTTGGCTTGGATTTCTTTTCCTTCAATGTTATCTTTAGTTCCTTTTTGAACAAATCTACTATATCTTTATGAGAAGCGTTGTCCTTGACTGAAAAACTCTGTTTCAGCGGCTCAAGATGCGCGACATTGCACTTTTTTCTTCTTGTTTCTCCATCTATCAATACAAGATTTCCTTTCTCGACAGCAGAGATAACTAAACATTTCTTACCTGCATCTCTTCCTGCAATCTTTACGCATAATTGTCCTATCTTCATTTATTCTCACTTCTTGCTTTTTCAATCAACAAAATCCTTGCGCATTTTGAGCATAAGTTTCCGCCGTACGGTCTAGTTGGCCTTTTCTTTGTCTTTGGAAGATTCTTCATCTTCAAAGGAAGCTTTCTTGGTACGCCAGGCAAAGTTGCACCGCATTTGCTGCATTTAGCACTGCTCGGATTTCTCCTCTTGAATCTAAGTTTAGTTTTGCCTCCTGGCGTTCGTTTATGCACCCTCCTAAGGGTCCTTGATCTTCTGCTTCCTTGTACCATTTTAAGTTTAATTTCCAGGGTTTATATTTAAAGATTTCGTTAGTAAACCCTCATAAATTTTCTTATTAATATGCTCGAAATGAATGATAATATGATGTATGTAGATAACCAGCCAGGATGCCAGCCTGCTATGTTAAAATTGTCTCCAAAAGGCCTCAATACTGCATTATCCAAGGTAATCATCTTCAAATCTGATTTTTTGATTGTCTTTGTCGGCTGTTCATATAATTGCTTCTTGGTTATCCTTACCTTTTTTTCATAAATATCATTATTGTGCTCGAATTCTAAGATGTAAACTCCTTCTTTTTCTCCTTTTAATTCGAATTTCACTTTATCATTCTCTATAGTCTTCATAGTATCTCCAATTATCTGTAAACCGTCTGCAGTAAGTTCTACATCGCCCGTCATTCCCGGAACAAAGTCGAGAGTTGCAGTGAATGTCTGGCGAGGCACGATAGGTGCGAAAGCAATATGTGTTGCAAGCCAGCCGACAAGGAGCAAAACAGGCAGCATTGTTATCAAAGTAGGTTTCATGCTGTGCTTCATGTATTCCATGTTTTTCTTCATCAAAATCTTTTGATGAGATGCGATCTTCTCTGGCTGCTGCTTCATCTCTTTCATCTCTTTCTGCATCTTCTTCATGTCTGTCTTCAATGTCTTCATAAGATTCTGGTCAGTGACC
>JAHWIA010000030.1 GCA_019322855.1 Candidatus Woesearchaeota archaeon
CAGAGGGGATAAGAGCTTTCTCGGAGATGCTGATTTGGACATGACAGGTGACGAGCTTCTTTACATAAAGGATAAATATTCTTTATTCATGTATACTATCACAGGCAAAAGCAGGGAAGGGAATCAAAGGATCAGGGACAGGCTTCTGGATATGCTTACAGATCCGAAGGTAGTAAAAGTCTATCAGAGATTCGAGGATTTTCAAGCAGGTCTTCTGGAAGAGGTTTGTATGCAAAGGTTCAATGACGAACTGATTGTCGCTGAAGAGATAGAAGTCACCAGCAATAAATACTGCATAATGTGGGATTACTTGACAAGAAGGAGAGAGCCTGTCCTGCAGGAAGTTATAGGAAAGAACGAAGAGCTTATGAATGCGCTAACAATCTTAGAGTCAGAAGAAGACATGTTATATGCAGGGTTTACTTTTAATCATAACGGAGAATCTGTCAGCGTTACTTTGTCAGAGCCCACAACTACCTACAGGGAAGGAAGATTGATCACTCCAGAAGGCAAATCCTTGGATGGAACAGAATACAATTCTTTCTCATTGACAATCTGGAGCAAAGACAGAAAGCTTAATGCTAAATATAGAGATAAGATCAAAGCATATTTCAGCAGATATGATTTAAGGAAAGTCAGGGCTCCAAGACATTTCATTGATGAGTCTTTTAGTTATCTAGAGAATTCTCTAATGCAAATGAATGAACAAGAAAAATAAAAAATCAACTCAATGTTTCGTCGAGTTCTTTGCCTTCTGTCGGACTGAAAGCTTCTTCTTGCACTAAGAATGCATGTATCAATCCTGCAGCATCCTTGATAGGGTATGCGCTTATCTGCAATGCAATGTCTCTTGCATCAAATTCATTCCCTTCAAACTGCAGTCTGAAATCTCCAAGAAGCTTCATAAGTTCATCTCTATCATTTATAGGATACTGAAAATCCTTTGCTTTTTCCCAAAGAGCGTCTAGTGTCATATAATCACCCCGTTTGATTATTGATGTTAAAAATAATATCCATCTATATAAATTTTGCTGAATCAAAAAGTATTTATATCATTAAAACTTTACAAAAAAGTTGGATACGTATGGATGACAATACCCAACAAGAACCATTAAACCAAGGGCCTAAAAGATATTCTGCAGATGATGGTCTGAGACTTCTTTATTCTTTAGGTTATGGAAGAAGATTTAACATGCCTGCTCAAAGAGAAGAATTTAGAAAGCTTTTTCCAGGGGTATATGAAGAGAGCGGTTATGATTTTCTTTATGCACTATGCATGACAGTAGGAAGAAAGATTCCTTTGGTGCGTTTTGAAAAGAATCCTGACTATCGTTTCAATTCAGGCCAGTATAGAAAATTTGGTGCGGATTTTGATGAGAGGTTCAACGAAAAGTATGGAGAGCTGATAAAGGATAAAATTTCCTTGGAAAAGATATTAGAGAAACTGAGGATTGAGATTGATCCTGATGCACCTGTTCCTGAAGAAGAGAATGATGATGAAGATCCAGACATAGATCCTGACGAGGTCTATTGATTCTACAACAACTTTTATAAATGCAGATGGTTTCAGCTATTTTATGGCAGAACAACAGCAGATGACTGAAGAACAGAAAAAGCAATTGGAAGAGATAAAGAAGCAGTGTCCATTCTGTCAGATAGTTGCTGGTAACATTCCTGCGACAAAAATTTTTGAGGATGACAAAGTAATTGCCATAATGGACATCAATCCAGCGACAAAAGGCCATGTCCTTCTGATTCCAAAAGAGCATTACTTCATCATGACTGTGCTTCCGCCTGATCTGTTCGCGCACATGGTGAAGAGAGCGAAAGAGATTTCTGCGTGCGTTGAAGAGGCAATGCTGAGCCAGGGAACTGAGATATTTGTCGCGAACGGTGCAGCAGCAGGCCAGCAGTCAGGCCACATGATGATACACATAATCCCTAGAGAGCAAGGGGACGGTCTTGATAATTTTGAAGTTCCGAAGAAGGAATTGCCAGAAGCAAAGCTCAAGGAGATGAAGAACATCCTTGAAAGCAATTTGAAAGTTTCTCTGGGAAGACGTTTTGGCACTGTCGCGCCGCAAAAGTTCAACAAGCAGCAGGTCCTGGATATTATAAGCAAGAATGCGCAGATCAAACAGATGATAACTGCGCAGCCAGAACAGTTCATTGAATTGATACCAACTAATCCTTCTCTTCAGCAATTGTTCAAGGACGTGGATCCTTACGAAGTTGTAGAAGAGCTGACAGGCAAGAAGCTGAAGAAAAAGAAAGCAGGCAAGACAGAAAAGAAGGGTGAAGAAAAAGCAGAGAAAGTAGACGAGTCAGAACTTCTGGAAGAATTAGGAGAAACAAAACCTAAGAAAAAAACAAAGAAAAAGAAGACAACAAAGAAAAAGAAATCAAAGAAAAAAGAAGATGAAGAGGACGAGGATTCAGACGGAGCCAATCTAGATCTGATATCAAAATTACTATAAGATGGCTGAATGCAAAAAATGCAAACTATTAGAAAAGAAAGAAAATGTCATTTATGAAGATGACATTGCAATAGCTGTGCTTGGAGATTCAGCAGTCGGCCATGTAAGAGTATATCCCAAAAAACATGTAAAGAAGCTTGAAGAGCTCGATGACAAGGAAGCAGAACACATCTTTATTGTTGCGAGTTATGCAGCCACCATGGTCTTTGAGGCGCTAGGAGGCCAGGGAGGCACTAACATCCTTGTGAAGAACATGCCAGAGGAAGAGCATGTAACTATTGAAGTAGTTCCAAGGACAGTAGGAGACGACCTTAATTTCCAGTGGGAGCCTAAACAGTTGAGTGAAGAAGAGATGAAGGATGCGAGCGACAGGATAAAGGACAAGTGCGATTTCATCGATCAAGCAAAAGAAAAGAAAGGCGAAGCTCCTAAAGCATTAAAAAGTAAAGATAAAAAAGAATTATCAGATGACAATCCGTTAGTCAAGCATTTGAAACGGATCCCTTAGTTTCTTTGGCTTTCATGATAAGATAGTGATTGGCAATACAGTTAGCGATTGCTTGACGCGCTTCTTTTTCTTTGACTGCATGTATTCTTGTCTCTTCTGCTTTTTCAGCTAATATATCCAATTCTCTGCCTTTATCTGCCAGTTCTTGAATGTGTTCAGAATCTTTGGCCCTGTTTGCATCTTCTGCCCTGTCGAATTCATACTGTGTTGCAGCATCGACTAATACTTCATACTGCCATGGAGTAAGATTCTTGAAATCTCCTGGATTCTTCACAAAAGCAGAATAGATCCTTTTTCCTGCGTGATACAGATGATAGTCAAACTTGCCATTAAAATGCCTGCCTGCCAAAGGCTGGCCTTCTTCATCTATGTCATTATTTATTCTTCGCAAGACCGCCAAGATCTCCAGACCGCTCTTTGCGCAATCTGCTTCTATCAACTGATCCACTATCTTAAGCAAGCTGTGGAATTTCTTTTCAGCCTGTACATACATGTGATCGTTTCTTCCAAACGCTCTGAAATCCTGAAGAGTATCCCACTCTTCACTAAGTATGTGAGGATTGACATTCATTATATAGAGCCCGCTATAATCAGAACCAAGCTCACTGCATGTGTCAATATGATAAGTTATTGTTTTAGCTAGCCTGTGCATTGTTGCTTCCTGTTCTTCTTCAGGAACATAAGTCTTTTTCAATACCAATGCTTTATGAATTTCTGTAAAATGTCCTTTTCCAATTTTGACTTTTCCTTCTGAAAAGTAAAGCGGAAGTTCGTTTGGGAAAAATCTTTCATGCTCCTGCTTTATCCTTGAGCTGTCTTCATCAATATTCTGCAGTGCAACATGTCTTTCAGCAGGAGTCATCTTTGGAATTCCTATAGTTAATTGATTTCCATCAACTTTCACTTCTAATGCAGGCGGTTTGACTTCTTTTAGCCTGCCTTCTTCAACTGCTTCTTGATATTCTGCTCTTAAATCTGTCCTAATGTCATCTAGAACCATAGAACGTGTTTCGTTTGAATTAAAGGTTTTTTCTGTCATGTTGGGTTTTCCTCGCTTTTTTCTTTCTATTATCGTCGGTAAAATGGGTGCTTTATAAGCTTTACGGTTGGAACGCAAATGCGGACATATGCATTTAATCACAAATATAGGACTACGGAAAATTTATATAATCGCATAAAACAACTGGATTCCGGGTGAGTGTAATAGCTTGCTCCTTTGCGCCTGTGAGGGGGGTTGATAGATGACCCTTTACAGGCAACTTTCTTTATGCTATCTCTTTCTCATCGACATTTTCAAAATACACATCTCGATACGGGACATAGTATTTACAGCATTGATTATATCCAGAGCAATTTAGGCACTCTTCAGTTATAGACTTATCGTTCTTTGGATCCTGTCCTGTAGAGAGCAGCATCTGCAATGTAGAATATTTAATACATTTATCCAAACGTTCGTCTAATACCATTTGTACAACCTCCCACAATATTATTAGAATTAATCCCCATACTATAATATGTCATAGAAGTATATAAATTTTCTCTCTATTTTTAAGAAAAAAAGAAAAATCATTCGTTCTTAAGAACGAACTCGACTAATTTCCTATAATCCTGCGCGCCACGGCTGCTTCGTGCATAATCAAAGATGCTTTTGCTGTGTCCTGGCGCTTCAACAAGTTTGCTGTTTATCCTTATCGGATCTAAAGTCATTCCATTGAACTCGTTTTCCATCTTAGAAAGAATCTGCATGCAGATCTTATTTCTCTTATCAAACATAGTTGGTAAAATCCCGCTGACCATCAAATCGTGGTCAAACGTGTTATTGCTCTCATCGATCAGGTCAATCATCTTCTGAAGACCGACAAATGAAAGGCTTTCTGTACTGCTAGGAATGATCGCTTCGTCTGCAAACAGCAAAGCATTCTGGTTCAATAGACTGATTGATGGAGGACAGTCCATGATTACAAAGTCAAAATCCTCCTCTTCTATATTATCAAGTCTGCTTGTAAGGATCTTTTCCCTGTTCGGTTTTCCCATCAAGATGCCTTCTGCTTCTGCCAATTTATTGTCAGAAGATACGACATACAGATTTTTCTCAACCTCTGCTGCACAGTCAGTTGCAGGGATCTTGTTTATAAGAAGATCATACATGGTTTTTTCGCTCTTTTTTCCTAAACAAGTGCTCAAATTGCCTTGAGAATCCAAATCGAGAAGTAAAACCTTTTTTCTCTTCCTTGCAAGCCCTGTAGAAAGGCTAACCGCCGTAGTTGTCTTGCCTACGCCTCCTTTCTGGTTTATTATACAGATTTTCCTCATTACTATCACCTCACCAGTATAAGCGAGAGAATATAGTTAAGAATAAAAATCTATCGGAAAGCGTCAGTCGCCTGTTTTCACCAATCTAAACCTGTTTTTATGAATTTGCTCTGTTTTTCTTGCCACTGTCCTGACATCTGCTACCTTTGGAGGAGCGATCTTGTCTTCCAACCTTGCTGTTTCTTCTTCAGGATACATCCAACTGTCACAAGCATCCCAATAACCAGGCATCTTGTGCAATGGAGTGCCATTTATTACGTGAACTCCGTATTTTCTTCCTGTGATTCCTTTCTTTTCAAGTTCTTTAAGTTCACCGACAGTAAGAAGGTAAGTAACTGAATTCTCTATTGCAGTGAACGGATTTATGTCATTTTCTCTTAAGTAATTTTTGAAATCTTCATATACGCCTAACTGTCTTAATCTTTTAACTTTTTCAAAATACCTTGATTTAGAAGCACTTAGAACTTGAGGTTTTCCATATTCCAGTGTAGAACTGTTTGTGTTTAGTTTCCTCACCTAAATTTATTCTAAAGTATTTAAACTATTTAAATATTATGCATGAAATGCATTTAAAAGTCAAAGAAAAAGTTTATAAAATCATATAAATCCCACACCTCGGCGATGGGGAAAAAGAAAGCAAGAAAAACCTCAAGTGAAAGCGGCTTGAAACCCGGCATAATTTCTAAATTAGGTACTACTGAATTTTCAGATTCTGTTTCTTATGTCGAAGAAGTCAAAAGAGTTATGGCTGGCAAGGGCCCTAAATTTAATTTTCCGTTCTTGAACCAGGACGCGACTTTCACAAAGTTCGTCTCGCATCTCGCGCGAAGTCCTTATCCATATGTTGTCATGGTAGGTGAAGTAGGGATTGGAAAGACAATGATGATAGATCATACTCTTGGAGTGTTGAACGGCGACATTCCTCTTGAAGAGATAGCAAAACAATGCCCAGAGCTCGAGCCAGAATTCAGGAGAATAAAAGAAAGGGTTTCGGATTTCCAGCACAGGGATTATTTGATCATTCCAAACCTGAAAAAACCAAGAGAGCCTATTGTTCTTGATTATACAGGCGATTCAATCGAGAGGGATCTTCCTATCTTTGAGGAATTCTGCGGGGACATAGTCGATGTATTAGATAATTTTGCAGAAGACAATAAAGAAAGGATCAGGTTCAGGTTCAGGGAAGATAGGTTTAAGGAATACATCAGGGCAGAGATTAATCAACTTTATGTAGAAATATACAAGAAAATTTTAGACATTACATACCATGGACGGAAAGACAAGAACACAGATGTTGCCCTTGTGACTGTGACTCCTAAAGACAAAGGAAAGACAAGGGGCAAGCCAAAGAAAAAGAGGGAGCAGCACTTTGTAGGGACCTGGAAGTTTCTCAACTCAGGCGTTAAACTAGAACCTTACAAAAAAAATGATAGATCTGGAATTTCAGGAAGGGGCGTTACAAAAGCCATGATTGAAAAAGGACTTTCAAAGAATTATCTGCATAAAATAACAAGGGATAAATTAAACAATTTAATGAATCAACTGAAAAATTTTGATGTGTATACTGAAAAAGAAGACAGAAAAAAAGACGGTGCGCCATTGTCATGGGCAGACTTGAAAGAGATAGTTTACCAAGAATTCAGGGACTATAATAATAAAGTGATATTGCCGTTCGAAGAAGAGTATAGAGAGGATCCTTTTTCTCAGCCAGCAATGATGTCTGAGCTCAAGCAAAGACCTAAGTACAGGTCAAAGAAAAGGATCAGTCCTGTCACATTGAGCGATCTTGAATCAAAACTGCAGAAGATAAGGGCTAAGTTCGACAAAGGCATGTGTTCTCCAGAACTATTGAAATGGATGGACAGTGTTATTAATTATTTCAAGGATGAAAGATCAGAAGTTGAAAAGACAATTGTCGAGATGCTTGACGAAGTGGAAAAGAAAGACAGAAGAAGTACGAAGAAAAGAAGTTTTGTCAAGGTCAAAGGAAAAGGCGCTAAAGCAATAGATGATGAAGAAGAGGATGGCCGTGATGATGACGGGATTGCCTTCAGGCTGAGGCATGGCGATCACAGGATTTCAGCTTATCACATCTTCATGGCGAACCATTTCAAGGACCTTGCTGCGCAGGGAAATGTTGACAGTGTTATTGTTTCTGATTTCTCACCGTCAAGCCTGTTCGGAACCTATGTTCTTCATAATGACAATACTCCTCCACACATGACACTTTCTTCATTAGGCACTTATTTTCAGGGAGGGATTTTGGTATTTCCAGACCATTTCAACAGGCTGGTCAAGACTCTCAGGGGTGTTGGTGAAAAAGGGACAGGAAAAGGCTCGAGTGTCAGCGGTATGAGGGAACGTTTCCTGGAATCTCTACAGAAAGGAGAGATGCTGCTTGTCAATGACGGCATACTGTTCAAGCTTAAAGCGCCGAGGATGATTCTTGGCTGTGATAATGAAGACCCATTTGTAATACAGTTGGGATTCATGCATTATGAATATGATGATGCATTGAGGGACAGGATCGAGAAGATAGATGTGCCTTATATTGCAGAGAATACAGAACAGACAAGGGCAGGAACAATCAAGGTGATAATCGACAGGATAAATAATTATAACAGCACAGAAAGAGACAAAGCAGCTGCACTGTCTGTGACTCCAGAAGTTGTTGATGTTCTTCTTAGGGAAACTCTTTTGTGGGAGTCGCTTGGTTTCTTGGAATATCGTGGCTTGACAAAACGTGTCGATGAAATAATGAGATTCGCAGAAAGAAAAGGACATAAAGAAGTTTCATTGGATACGCTCAAGGAATTGAACAAGGAGAATGCGCCGAATGAGACTTTTGTTTTCATTGATCGTGATTTCAAGGATCCTGACGGTTACAATGCATTGCCGGATAAGGCTGTAGGATACATAAATTCTTTGGCAGTATTTGGCGAAATGTTGAGTTGCAGGATGGGCTGTTCATCTTACATAATAAGAAGCAGGGATCCGTTGCCGAAAGAAAGAGGCAGGTTCGAGCTTCTTGAAAAGGAAGAGGGTATGACTGATCGGACCGCTAACAAAGGCTATACATTAGCTACTTCATTCCTTAATAACATGTTTTATGGAATTAGAAGACCTGGCTTGAACAGCAAGGAAGGGTGGCAGATACTTACTGAAAAGGTAGGTGAAAAATTCGGTTTCGGAGGGGATTCCAGTGCGCTTGCAATGACCTTGTCTATTTTGTCTGTTCTATCTGATACTCCTGTCTATACAAACAGATTCTTTACAGGCACGCTGCAGCCAAACTCAGGAGCATTGGTGCAAGAAGAGATGAAGAAAGCAGAGAAATCAGAAGATGACAAAAGTGCAGAAGGAGAAGCCGGTCAGATCGGCGGAGTCTATACAAAAGCACTGACTCCGACAAGAATACATCAGCTTCTTGAAAAGAGTGAAAAATCAAGGGATGTATATTTCATATTCCCGTCAGGGAATAGAAGAGAGCTTGCAGAAGAAGTCGTGACAGATCCGTTCGATGTAGAAAGCAGGGTAACTTGCATACCAGT
>JAHWIA010000031.1 GCA_019322855.1 Candidatus Woesearchaeota archaeon
AGATCGCAGCAAAGATCAAGGAAACAACATTGGGAGAGTTGTCAAGGACTATCGAAGTCAATGTCGCTGAAGCTACAATAGAGGTTGTTCTTGATAAAGAGATGCTTGACAAGTGCAGTCTGAAGTCTGCTACTATCGCAAAAGCATTGCAGAAGGCATTGAAGAATGTCAATGTCAGGAACAAGGAGGATAATATTTTTATCAAGCTTACAAAAGAAGGCGAGGAACTTAACAAGCTTTATGTCATGAAAGAGGAAGCAAAGAATACTTTTGTGGGTGGGGTCAAAGGCATAAGACAGGTCCTTCCTGTTAAGAAGGGAGATGAATATGTCATCATGACTGCAGGAAGCAACCTGAAAAAGGTTCTAGAGCTTGACGAAGTAGATTCTTCCCTGACAAAGAGCAATGATATATTTGAGACTCAAAAAGTTCTAGGTTTGGAAGCTGCGAGACAGTTGATAATAGAAGAAGCTATCAAAGTGCTTGAGGATCAGGGCATAGATATCAACATAAGGCACATCATGATCGCAACAGATACTATGTGTGCGACCGGCGAAGTGAAAGGAATCACCAGGTACGGAATCGTAGGAGAAAAAACCAGCGTCCTTGCCAGGGCAAGTTTCGAGACTCCGATAAAGCACATTGTAGCTGCGAGCGAAAGAGGAGAAGTTGATCGGTTGAGCAGCGTGATTGAGAACGTCATGATAAACCAAGTCATTCCGGTGGGCACTGGCTTGCCGGGTTTGAGAATCAAGCTTGAACAAGGTGGAAGTAAAAAATGAAGGATCTGAAGGCTAGATTGGAAAAGAAAACAGTCACAATAGGAACAGAGATCACTTTAAAGAAACTTAAGCTAGGACAGGTAGAGAAAGTTTTGATAACAAAGAACTGCCCTGATGAAATCAGGGAAGAAATAATGATGTTCAGTGACGAAGTCAAGATAGAACAGCTTGACAAAACGAATACAGAGTTAGGAGTGATCTGCAAGAAAACTTATCCGATATCAATAATAGGATATTTGAAGGAGAAATGATAAAATACGATCAACAAAGCCTACAGGTTATGTCTTTCTTTGAAAAGGTAACCAAGAGCAAACTCAAGGATTTCTTTGAGATGGATGACTTGCTTATTTTTGTAGTCCAGCCTGCACAATTGTGGAAGGCAGTGGGCAAAAAAGGGGCGAATGTAAAACGGTTGAGGGAAAAGTTCAAGAAGAACATCAAGATTGTAGAATATAACAGCGATCTCAAGACCTTTATCCAGAATATGATTTATCCGTTGAAAGCAAAGTCCATTGCAGAAGATGACGGAATTATTATCATTGAGACCGACGATAGAAAAACGAAAGCTTTATTAATAGGCAGAAATGCTCAAGCTTTGAGGGGGCTTGAAAAGGCTGTAAAACGCTATTTCAAGCTTGATGAGATCAAAATAGCATAATTCAAGAAAATGGTCAAGAAACCAAGAGGATTAAACAGCGCAAAAAAGCTGAAAAGAAAGAGAAAGGTCAGCAGAAAGTGCGATCCAAGATGGGTCAGAAAGGCTTTCAAGCTAAAGCAGAAAGCAGATCCATTAGGAGGCGCTCACCAAGGCAGGGCTATTGTTCTTGAGAAAGTAGAAAAAGAAGCAAAACAGCCGAACAGTGCGATGAGGAAGTGTGTCAGGGTACAGCTGATTAAGAACGGAAAACAAGTCACAGCTTTTGTACCAGGCGACGGTGCAATAAAGATGGTCGATGAACACGATGAGGTCATCATTGAATGTATCGGCGGAACAAAAGGAAGGTCCAAAGGAGACATTCCTGCGGTCAGATGGCAGGTCATCAAGGTCAATGACCAGTCATTAAAAGCATTGTTATCAGGAAAGTTGGAGAAGGCAAGAAGATAAAATGGGAGCTGCAAAATTATTCAACAGATGGGATACTACAGGTATCCAGGTGGAAGATCCTGGGCTTGTCAGGTATATCACACTTTCTCCTATTATTGTTCCTAAGACCGGCGCAAGATATGTCGGTACAAGATTCCATAGAAGCAAGATAAATATCGTCGAGAGATTGATCAATAAAATAATGGTGACGGGCCATAAAGGAAAGAAGCACGTCATAACTTCTGGCCATAACACTGGAAAAGCGCACCAGGCATTAGAGATTGTAGAAAAGGCTTTCCAGATTGTAGAACAGAAGTCAAAGAAGAATCCTGTTGAAGTTTTTGTCAAAGCGATCGAGAACAGCGCGCCAAGAGAAGAGATAATCACTATCGAATACGGCGGTGCAAGATATCCAAAAGCAGTTGAGTGCGCTCCGCAGAGAAGAATAGATCTTGTGATGAGATTGTTCTCACAGGGAGCTTACCAGAGAGCATTTGGCAAGAAAAAGAAAGTTTATGAAACATTGGCTGACGAGATTCTTGCAGCTTACAATAAAAGCAACCAGTCTGCCGCAATCAGCAAGAAGATGGAGCTAGAAAGACAGGCAGACAGCAGCAGATAATTTTAGAAATTCTCTTGTTTTTTTTAAATAATAACTTAATGTTTTCTTTTGTACAAGTAGAATATAACCACTAGAAATAACAGTATGAAAATTATGCTCATGAAGATTATCGTGCTCATAGAGGACGGAGACATCTTTATCAATTGAGCGACTGCCTTGTCTTTTTCTTTTTCTGCAGCAATCTTCTTTTCTATCTCACTCAGTTCTTCAACAGGCTCTTGTTCTGCAACAGCTTCAGGTTCGGCAATGTCTTCTGTCTCTGCTTCTGAGATTGTCTCTGGTGCGCAGTCTATTGCACAATTCTGTTCATTCTCCAATTCGTCGCACACATTGTTGCCGCACGGAAGACAGTAGCTGAAATCATCATAGCAATTGCCTTTGAAATCGCAGTACTGTATCATCTTCAGGCCTGCGCAACAAGGAAGATCTCCTTCCATTGTGACCTCGCCCAGTTTCTTGCATTCTTTTGCAGGTGATGATGACGGGATAACCAATTGAGATGCACCTTTCTCTGCGATCCTTCCGCAGTAGTCTGCACAATCACTGTCCCCGCAGTCTGTCCTGCCATCCTTGTCATTGTCCTGTCCGTCATTGCAAACCAATTCTTTTCTTAGACTTCTCTGGCAGATCATCTGCGTAAGTCTTACTGCGCTTGTTTCCTTGCCTATCAATTCTGGCGCTTCGATAAAGACAACGCACTTGTTTCTTATGAAATGCATGCTGCCTACCCTTTTTGTCGCACCTTCTTTGAGGAAGTTTGATTTCCAATAACCTTGGTCTTCGCAGACAGTCTCCATTGTCTTTTTGAAACTGTTCTTCTGCGCAAAAGCATCAAGATCAGCGATTGCCTTTGCCTTGTTGTCAAACAATACTTGTCCTACGACAAAGCCATTTGCATATTCATACATATCTGCCCTTCCGAGCGATTGCGGGAAGAGATCCTGCATCTCTACTGAAGTCTGCGAACGTATCGCATATTGATTGATGCCTTTTGGGATGTCGATGCAGTCTATTTTTGCAGTTGCACTAACAGATAATGAAAGAATCAATATGATAGAGATGATGAATGTTGATAGATGTTTCATTTTGAAATTAAGATTTTTATGTAGCTGTTGCAGTTGCAATAATATTGCTTCCTTTAGGCAGTTCCATCAATGAGCTTTCAGGCACACAGCCTGCAGGGCATTCCCCAGGTTCTACCAATGATTCTGCAGCTGCTTCCTTTACAAAAGACTGGCCATAGTTCAATACTATCGCGCCAAGCACTATTGCAAAAGTGATTAAAAGAACAGTCGCGACCAATGGAGAAATACCTTTCTTGCCTAATCTTCTCATTATATCACCGCTTTTTGATAATTTTGATAATATATAATAATTTATCTGGGTTTATAAATATTTTGGTAGAGAAAGACTTAAATACCATATTTATATTGAATCCAGTATGGTCAGGATAAAGCTTGATGTGAGAAAAACAATAGAACAGAACGCAGCTGTCTATTATGAAAAAGCGAAAAAAGCAAAGAGAAAGATAGAAGGTGCGCAAAAGGCTTTAGATGAGGCAAGGCAGAAGCTTGCAAAGGTTGAAGCTGAAAAACAAAAAGAATTGGAAAAGATAGAAAAAGAGGAAAAAGAAAAACAAAAGCATTCTGAAAGGAAGAAGCATTGGTACGAACGTTTCAGATGGTTCATAAGCTCTACTGGTTTTTTATGCGTGGGAGGAAAGGACGCCACAACCAATGACATCATTGTAAAAAAGCATTGCGAAAAAGGTGACTTGGTGTTCCATACTGACATTGCAGGTTCTCCGTTCTTTGTCATAAAGGCAGAAGGAAAGAAGATAGACGATAAGACAAAACAGGAAGTTGCACAGGCAACAGCATCTTTCAGCAGGGCGTGGAGGATGGGGATAAATATCACAGAAGTGTATTGTGTTGAACCAGAACAATTAAGGCACGAACTTGGTCTTCCAAAAGGCACATTCATGGTGTACGGAAAAAGAGAGTATTTCAGTCCAACATTGCAGCTGGCAGTCGGTATAACAGACGATGAGAGGATAATGGCAGGCCCTCCTGACGCAATCCAGGCAAACTGCAGTAAATTTGTCTTTATAGTACAAGGAAATGTGAAGAACAGCGATATTGCGAAAAAGATAAAGATGACAATGGGCGGAGATATTGATGAGATACTGAGGGCATTACCTTCAGGGACTGCAAAAATAGTGCAGAAAATATAAGAAAGATTTATATACGCAAGTATATATAAAATAAGAAGGTGATTGAGTGGCAGAAGTGAAAGAAAAGACCTTTACAGACAAGGTTAAAGAGATAAAAGACAATAAAAGGATTAAGGATAAGGATAAGGCAGTAAATAATCTCATTCTTTCCCATCTAAAGAATCTAAAGACAGACGATGAAAAGGAAAAATTCTTCAGGAGCATAGATTCAAAACATCTTTCAACTTTTGTAGGCAAACCTTTGAGAACTTTCAAGCTTATTGATGAGAAATATCAGCAGCAGCTCGAGCCTGTCTATTTCTGGGTTATCGGTTTTATCAAGGATGATATGGGAATAAAAGATATAAGAAAAGTGACAGACACTTATAGTGCATCAGAAGCGAGCGCATTCCATCGCAATATGATACAGAGCCTGCAGGCTGTCCAAGACAGGATAAGCAACAATCTCATCAGCATCAATAGATTGATCAAACCTGAACTTTTCAAGATTGTCCGCGAACTGAAGATCATACATGACAGGCTTGATCTTGTATATGAAGGCGATAAGTTCGGTCAGGAGAGGCCTGGCGGTGAGATGAATGCAGCAGAGATCGCAATGAAGGACATGTGGATCTCTTTGGTCGAAGGTGGTGCGAAGAACCCGAGCAGTGTCTATGGTCTTGGAAGCCAGGTAGGTTTCATTCTATTGCCAGATCTATTCCTGCACAATCATGTTTTTGAAGTTGATAAAGTTGAGAGTTATGTAAACAAGATGTCTGGACTAAACCGGAAGGTGAAAGAAGCTCTTGTCAAGAAATTAAAAGCCTATGCAATCTGGAGGAAAAACTACAAAAGAAGCCTGGAGACGAGGAAGCGTTTCATGCTAAGTTATCTTAAACAGCATTATAATACAATAAAGATGTACATGCAGTGGGTAAAACCATACATGAAGACTGCGAAAAGACTTCAATTGAATATGAATTTCCAGGACAGTGCAGATTTGATTGTGGCGATAGAGCAGACCATGATGGAGATAGAGTTGCTGGCAGTCGGAAAAGCATCTGGTCCTTATCATCCTGTTATCAATCTTACTTTTGGTTTCAGGGCGACTCCTGAGACAGAGTTCAGCCAGAAATATCAGGCACCTACCACAAGATTCAATGGCAGGGTCGAGATAACATTCAATGCAAGAGCAATGACGCCTGATCAGCTGCTCGCTTACAAAGTAATGAAGGATGAAGAAGATCTCGGTCTGTTGAAGAATCTTAGCGAAGGTGTGAAAGAAGCAATGGATGCGATAGGAGATGATCTTAAGATATTCCTTAAAGAAGCAGAAGGAGATATCAGTTATGAAGAGGCAAAGAAGGCATTGAAGGCTGAGAAAGAAGCTAAAGTTAAAGTGCCTGACAAAAAGCCTTGGTATCATCCGATAGATCCGTTCGCACAGATCTTCATTGGTTTCAAGGATCTGATAGAGATATTTGTGAAATTTCCTTCTCTCAAGAAAAAGACAGAAGGGAAACTGCCTAAGCAATGGGAGATTGACAAGAAAAAGATGAGCGCATGCAAAGACGCTGTAGGAAAATCGTTCACACTGTATCATTTGTATAAGAAAGCACATAGAATGGTAGCTTGGTAAGAATTATTCTTTCTTTTCTTTTCCTAGTCCGTCTTTCAAACCGCCACTTGTTGTGGCTTTTGAAATTCCATCTTTTAATTCTTCTTTAACAGGAGTCTTAGGTTCTTCTTTCTTTGTCTCTGTAGTCTCTTTCTTTTCTTCTGCTGGTTTTTCTGTCTTCTCCTCTGTCTTTTCTTCCTTTTTCTCTTCTTTCTTTTCAGGTCCGCCTGCAAGATCCTCTAATTTATCTTTGGCTTCATCCTTTTTCTGGACCATGGACTTTAATTTTCCTGCAATGCCGGATTCTTTCTCGACCTTTGCCTTCATCTTTATGGTCTTGAACTTGATGCCTTCTAATTCTGCCTTTACTATCAGTTTGTTTTCTACTTTTTCCCTTACTGCAGTAACCTTGATGTGATGGGGCGGGTTCTTTATTCCGTTGGCCCACAGTTTCTTGTTCAGTTCCGGCCCTAGCTTTACTTCATCTGCCTTCATGTGTTTCAATAAGAATTCTCTAGCTACGTTGACTGCTTTCTTTGCTCTTCTGTATGCAGGAGCCTTGTGAGTATTTTTTCTAAGCGGAATGTTGTAAGTGCGTTCAAGCACAGTTGTCTTTTCAGCTTTCTTTGCCATTTTCATGCTTTGGTCTTAACCCTTCTCCAGCTTCTCTTTGAACTGGTAATCCTGGAAGGATGCATTCTTCTTTTCGGATACTTCTTCAGCACTGCCCAGAAAGGCGCCCATTTTGTCTGGCCTGCTTTCTTGATCAAGCGCTGTTTTTTTGAAGGATGTTTGTATCGTGCCATTTTTATTTGTTAACTTTTACCTCTTGTTTTGGTTCTTCTGTTTTAGGTTTTTCTTCTTTTTCTTCAATAACAGGTGCTTCTGCTGGTGCAGGTCCGGTTTTCTTTTCTTCTGGTTTAGGAGCTGTCTTTGCAGGTGTAATGTCTTTTGATATATTGTCCAGGAATTTTCTGCCCGCGCCTGTCAGTTTCCTGCCCCTCTTGATTGATTTGCTTTCTTTTTCCAGATAGCCTGCAGCTTCCAGCTGCTGTAGAATCTTTCTTATGATAGAGCCTGATGCTTTCATTGTATGCTGCGGTCTCACGCTCTTGCTCCTGAAAACCTTGCCGCCGTATTTCGTCCTTAGTTTAGAAACTCCGATAGGTCCTTTGATATAGACTGTCCTCAAAATAGCAGCTGCTCTCACAAACCACCAGTCAGGATCGTTAGGGACCTTCTGCTTGTGCGGGCCTGTCTTTACGAACTTGGCCCATTCTGTAGGGTTTACCTTCTCATTATTCTTCAATTCTTTTGCAGCCCTATTGATCAGGACCTGCGGATCAACATCGAATACAGTTACCATTTTATTGCAATACCTTAACTTATTTTGTGTGTTTTAGTTTGCGCTTGCGCGCTACGACGGGCGTCCATAACGCCTCAGATGCTTCGTCTATACGAGGAGAACAGGCATTTATTTATAAAGGTTGTGGAAAAAACGGCACTGGCCACTAGACTTCCACGGGTAAGGCTTTTAAATGGCCTTCTAACTATACTATAACTATAGAGAGTATACTCTCGCGAGAGTATAGAGGTAGATAAATTCAGTACTATGCAGAATATAAGCTATAAGAAGGAACCTAATTCTCAGTCTGATATAGTTGAAACTCTAAACCCGTTTGTAAAGGAATGGTTCTTTTCAAAATTCAAACAGTTTGCACCGCCGCAATTGTATTCTGTCATGGAAATACATGAAAGGAATAATGTGCTTGTAAGTGCGCCTACTGGAAGCGGGAAGACATTGACAGCTTTCTTGTCTATCTTGAATGAATTGGTTAATCTTGCAGAAGCAGGCAATCTGCAGGACAGGGTGTATTGTGTTTACATTTCCCCATTAAAGGCATTGAATAATGACATATATGTTAATCTGACAGAACCTTTGAAAGAGATAAAAGAGATTGCGCAGAAACATGGAAAAGACATTGACATCAGGGTTGCAGTAAGGACTGGCGATACAAGTGCGTATGAAAAATCAAAGATGCTGAAGAATCCTCCACACATTCTTGTTACTACGCCGGAAAGTCTTGCGATAGTTTTGAGCAGTCTACGATTCAGGGAATTGATGACACAACTTTGGTGGGTCGTGCTGGATGAAGTTCACAGTCTTGCTGAAAACAAAAGAGGTGTGCATCTTTCACTTTCTCTTGAGAGATTACAGAGATTGAGTGATTTCACTAGGGTGGGATTGAGCGCGACAATAAGCCCTATCGAAGACATGGCAAAGTTTTTGGTCGGCAATGACAGGAAGTGCAAGATCATTGACATACAATTCATGAAAGACATTGATATAGAAGTCATGTCGCCTGTGAAGAATCTGATCAAGGCAAGTTTCCAGGAAAGAGACTATAAATTGTACAAACTATTGCACGAGATGATACAGAAGCACAAGACTACTTTGATTTTTACGAA